>NZ_JBWDLJ010000001.1:900000-1166098 GCF_056238645.1 Formosa sp. F44 | reverse complement strand
TCGCTTTCTAAATACAAGATCTGAATTGAAAACTGAAAAAATCTATTCGGACTTGTTTAATGTAATCTATATTGGTATTGCAATACGCACATATACTTTCTATCTGTTTCTTTATGGGTAATATTTGAAAAAATCGGACGATTTTGAACATCCAAACTCAGTTTAGAATTATGTCCACTTAAGTACCAGTTTAATCCAACACTACCAAATACCATATCCGATTGTAACGCATCAAAACGACTACTTTGCATGACTAGATAAGGCTCTAATTGCCCCCAATCCGTTTCTTTTCCCATTTGCTTAAAGAGGATACCAAAATGCCCGTATATACTTTGACCAGTTCCCATAGAGGGAAACGAATTTCCGAGACCGTTTACAATATCATTCGTGTTATCAAAGCCATATGCCGTGTTGTTTACACCTACACTTCTTAAATTATTAGGCCCTAGATCGTAATTAAAGTAACCTACATAAGCACTCGTGGCATCTATAAATGTTGAGGTAACAGGGTGATCCCAATATACATCTGCCGACCATAAATTCATGTCGTGATACGATCTATTTTCATTATCTATAGAGTATAACGCATCGTGTTGGTATTTTGCACCAATTCCTACCGAAAGCAATTTCTTTTTACCTAAATACGTTCCCACAAAGTTGGGTCCGCGATTGTTTTCTTTTTCTAGGAAATCGTACTTAATATAAGTGGTATATTGTATGTTTCTATATGTGTCTGTAAATTGAGAAGCACCAGCTTTTGGCTCTGGCGGATTTGCATCCGTGTAAGCATAACTAAAGGGACGGATAAATACCATACGGTAATTTAGTTTTCCAATATCTCCTAATAGCACTAAACTTAACTCGCGCGTAACATCATCCGAATAGTTTAACGTGGGTTGCGCTATTAATGGTAAATCGGTTTGCATCATGGTCGATGTCGATGGGGCCGCATAACGCGATAAACCATCATAAGTCGATTTTCCAAAAGCAATAGCAAATGGTTTAGATATATTATAAATGCCGTAAAAGTCTAATATTTTTAAGTATGGAAAATCACGATCTTTACCATTAAAATTGTTTTCTCCTAGGTTAAAGGTGACTTTAACTTTGTTACCAAAAGTAAAGCTACTTTGTAATCGTAATCGTCTAACTGCGAGTCCGATATTGTAATCTTTAACATCGCCACCTTCATTTTTGCTACCAGGATTCCATTGGGTGTAAAACGCCCAAGGTTGTATAGTACCACCAAGTTTTACCTTAATCTCTGGATCATTAAATAGCGTATATGTAAATCGCGGTTTTTCAATTTTTGGAATTAAAGAATCTATGTTCTGACTATAATTAATTAATGGGAAGAATAGAAATTTTAATGTCAAAATGGATGTCCATTTTATAGCTTTTAAGCCTTGTAATGGTGGCATCGATTTCTTAGAAATAGATATTTTTTTGGACATTATGAGTAATTTCGGTAGAAATCAAATGGTTAAATCGACTTCGTTAATTTCAGTTTTTTTACTAGTCAAAGTTCGTGTGTAAAAGTTGCTCATACAATGATATATGTCATGTTTAATTGCTCATTTTTTCGTAACTTTAATAGGTTGTAAATCCCTAAATTAGTATAAATAAATGAAAAAGTTGTTTAAAATCTTGGTCCCTTTTGATTTTTCTGATACAGCAAATAATGCGCTAAATTATGTTAAGAATTTTGTAGCAGATGATTTGAATACAGAGATTATTCTAGTATATGTTAATGAAATTGATGATGAGCAGGCCGAGAAAAAGTTAGAAGCTATACGAGAAGAATTTCAAGCGCATTCTAGAAATAATGTTAAAGCTATTGTTAAGAAAGGTTTACTTCAAGCCTCGTTAATAGAAGTTACAAAAGCAGAAAAAATAGACCTGATTTTTATGGGAACGAGTTTAGTTAATAATAAAAAATTAAACACGAATACCTCTTCATTTGTACTTGTTGTAGATTGTCCGATTATTGTTATTCCAAAAGATTACGAAAATTTTAAAATTAAAAAAATAGCTTTAGTTATAGGAGAGGATTTAATTCACGATAGTAAATTGTTAGGCGTTTTATTGCAAGTCGCTAGACGATTTAAAGCTAAAGTGCATGTATTGACTGTGAAACAAGAAGAAGCCGATTACGGGTACACCATTGTAGATGAAAAAAATGAAAATACAATTATGTATTATTTAGAAGATTTTTACTCGCATCATCTGTTTGTTGATGGTCCAGATATTCCAACTAGTATTTTTAAATATGCAGAAGAAAAGGATATTGATCTTATAAGTATTTTACCACGTAATCATGCTAAAGGAAAAGTGTCTTCGGAAGGAGCCTTAACTAAAGCCTTATCCGAAGTGTCTAAAACACCTTTACTAGTTATTGATTAGTATCTAACAAACACATTTGTAATAAAATTGAGGAAGACTGTCTGTAATAGGCAGTCTTTTTTTGTTACTTTATTTGGTACAGATTAAAGACCACTACCACTAATATAGGATAGCTTCAATTAATAAAGTGTTTTAAGTCGCTTGTTTTGAAATAATTACTTTTACTGAAGTTTGTTTTTAAAAAGTATATCATATACAAAGGAAAAATAATTTTAGATTCTATCATATAATAGTAAATTTACCCTCGATTATAATAATGTATGGAGTTCATCTCTATGCATTTTTAGGTGTTAAATGTAACTTAATATAAAATGAGCAAAACAACAACTGTAGTAGATAAAAATATTGATTTAGAAACCTATTTTCAATCTTTTAAAACGGGTATTATTGGAGATAATTATACCTTTAAAAGTAGGTTAGGAGAGAAGCAATTATTGTATGCAGATTGGATTGCAAGCGGGCGGTTATATGCACCTATAGAGAAGATAATGCAAGAACAAATCGGACCTATGGTTGCGAACACGCATTCCTTCTCTAGTGAGACAGGAAAAGCATCGACGTATGCTTATAAGCATGCGCGATCTATTATTAAAAAACATGTTAATGCCAATCAAGACGATGTTTTAGTCACATCTAACACCGGAATGACAGGCGTTTTATCTCACTTACAGCGTGTCATGGGATTACGTTTTCCTGATGCCAAACAGAAGAAAAGCCAACTTGCAGAACACGAACGTCCTGTGGTATTTATTTCTCATATGGAGCACCACTCTAATCATGTGCCATGGTTAGAAACCATAGCCGACGTCGTGATTTTAAAATGTAACGATCAGAAATTAATTTGCCCAGAATCTTTAGAGGAGGCTTTGCTAATGTATAAAGATAGAACTACTAAAATAGGTTCTTTTACTGCTTGTTCTAATGTTACTGGAATTATTACGCCGTATTACGATTTAGCTAAAATTATGCATAAACATGGTGGCTATTGTTTTGTCGATTTTGCGGCCTCTGCGCCTTATGTAGAAGTTAATATGCATCCCGAAGATTCAGAAGCACATTTAGATGCTATATTCTTTTCTCCACATAAATTCTTGGGCGGACCAGGAACTTGTGGCGTTTTGGTGTTCAATAAAGATTTGTATAAAGCGACTTGTCCCGATGTTCCGGGAGGAGGAAACGTTCAGTGGACGAACCCTTGGGGAGAATATGCTTATTTTCAAGATATTGAGGTTCGTGAAGATGGTGGAACTCCAGGGTTTTTACAAGTTATGCGTACCGCTTTATCTATGCAATTAAAAGATAAAATGAATACGGAAAAGATTGCCGCTCGTGAAGAAGAATTATTAGCCTTTTGTTTTAAAAAATTAAGCGAGATTCCTAATTTATATATTTTAGGAAGTACCGAGGTAAAACGTATTGGTTGTGTATCTTTTGGTATACAGGATGTGCATTATAACTTAATCGTTAGGATTTTAAACGATCGTTTCGGGATTCAAGTGCGTGGTGGTTGGTCTTGTGCGAGTACGTATGGTCATTTTTTATTCGATTACGACGAGAATAAATCCCTTGAAATGGTGGACAATCTTAATTCTAAAAACTTAACAAATAAACCAGGTTGGGTACGTTTATCATTGCACCCTATTACATCTAACAAAGAATTAGAATTCATTTGTGATGCCATAAAACAGGTTGCCGAAAATTATGAAGCATGGAGTAAAGACTATGTATATAATAAAAGCAATAACGAGTTTGAAGATGGAAGTAAAGACACCGAAATCATTCAGAAAGTTCAAGACTGGTTTACAATGTAACTACACGATATAACTTCAATAATGTATTGAAGAAAGCATAATTTAAACTTCATCTGTAATTAAGATGAAGTTTTTTTTGGTCCTGATTTAACCTTTAAAATAAAAGTGAATAAGAAAAGCATAGGAATACATAAGTTGATTTAAATTTGTGGTCAAAATTGGTATTTATGAAATTTAAATTGGATCGCTTCATTCTGGCTATAATAGCAACTATAATTTTCGCATATTTCTTTCCACAATGGGGAATAGAAGGGAGTCCTTTTCCTATTTCGACAGTGAGTTCTATAGGTTTCTTTTTAATATTTTTCTTCTACGGATTAAAATTAAGTCCAACACAAATCAAATCCGGATTATACAATTGGAAATTACACGTGTTAGTACAACTGTCAACATTTTTAGTATTTCCATTATTAATCCTTATGTTTTATCCGTTTGTTCAAACCGAAGAGCAACATAGTTTTTGGCTAGCCTTATTATTTATGGCGGCCTTGCCATCCACAGTATCGTCGTCTGTAGTTATGGTTTCTATGGCACGTGGGAATGTGCCTGCGGCTATTTTTAATGCTAGTATTTCTGGAATTATAGGAATTTTAATTACACCACTTTGGGTTGGATTATTTATTGAAAAAACGGGTGCAGAGTTCGATTATGGTTCCATTTACATGAATTTAATATTAGGGATTATTTTACCTGTAATATTGGGAATTATGCTTCAGAAATATGGTCACCAATTTGCCATGACATACAGTAAACAACTCACGCTTTTCGATAAATCTGTTATTCTACTTATCATCTATAAAAGTTTCGCCGATTCTTTTTATAACAATATTTTTAGTAGTGTAAATTGGTTGGATTTCGCCTTATTGTTTGTAATAGTTCTCGCTATTTTCTTTATCGTGTTCTACATCATCGGGATGATTGCTACGAAGTTAAGATTTAGTATTGAAGATAAGATCACGGCGCAATTTTGCGGAACAAAAAAGTCTTTAGTACATGGAACTATTTTTTATAAAATTCTATTTAAAAATGTGGCCGCGTCTAGCTTAATATTACTTCCTCTTATGATTTTTCACGCATCTCAAATATTTATAATCAGTATTATAGCTTCAAAGTTAGCGAAGCGCGAAGACCACGTTCTGTCTTAAACTTTAACGCATTTTTAGTTATTATTAGTTGCCAACTGCTTTAACTTTTTGCATCTTTATATTAAGTAATAAACATTTATTTAATACCAAAATATATCGATTATGTATACATTTCAGCAGCAATTAGAACGAATTAAAGATGGCAAAGGTTTTATAGCCGCTTTAGATCAGAGTGGAGGAAGTACACCAAAAGCACTACTTGGTTATGGAGTTGATGAAAATCAATATAAAGACGAAACTGAAATGTTTCAACGCATACATGAAATGCGGTCTCGCGTTATAACAAATAACCATTTTTCTAGCGATAAAATATTAGGCGTTATTCTTTTTGAAAGAACCATGAAAGGATTAATTGGTGAGGAACCTGTACCTTCCTTTTTATTAAACAAAAAAATCGTTCCCTTCTTAAAAGTAGATAAAGGTTTGGAGGATTTAAATGATGGCGTAAAACTCATGAAACCAATTCCCAATCTAGAATCTAGATTAAAAGAAGCTAAGGATCTTGGTATTTTTGGTACTAAAATGCGTTCAGTAATTTACGAAAATAACGCAAAGGGTATTGCTGCCATCGTAAAACAACAATTTGAATTTGGATTGCAAATTCTGGCTTGTGGGCTGATTCCTATTTTAGAACCAGAAGTAGATATTCATGCTAAAGACAAAGCAGAAATCGAATCGACTTTAAAGAAAAATATTCGCTTAGAATTAGATAAATTAAGCAAAGATCAACATATCATTTTAAAATTAACATTACCAACGGTTGCAGATTTTTATAAAGACTTGGTAAATCATGCCAAAGTTATGCGCGTATTTGCGCTTTCAGGAGGTTACGATATTGAAACGGCTAATACCTTATTAGAAAAAAATAAAGGTGTAATAGCGAGTTTTTCAAGAGCACTTTTAAACGATTTAAAACAACAACAAAGTGATGATGAATTTTCTACATCTTTAAATCATGCTATTGATAGTATTTATAAGGCATCAATTACTTAAGATACCAAATCAATTCAGAATGTTATGAACTACTCCAAAATAATGCAGATTAAAAATCCATTATTTTGGAGTAGTTTTTGTTTTTAATTGTCTTCGGCAAGTTCTAAAATAGAATTGTAGTAGGTTTTAACCAACTCTTGACCATAAATTCGTTCTAATCTTCTTACAATAAAATGGCCTTTGGCAACATTTTGAAAGTGATCTATAAATAAAGTGTTAATAATACCGCCTCCAATAGCTCCAATGGCAGGAATTGCTTGTGCTGCAGCTTTTTCAGTAACCATCACGTTAAATCGGGCAGCTATATTTACAATAAACTTTACTAGCGCTGGGGCGCTTTCTTCAGATATTTTTTTAGTCGCAACAAATCTAGAGGCTTCCGTAATAGAGTTTGCTAATGCGGCGCGTACTACAAAATAACCGCTCTCGGCATCATCATCAGAAGGGCTTTCTCCTCCTAAAGCAAAGACTTCCATACATGCTAATTTGGTTTCATTTTCACTTATTAATTCGCCTTGAGATCGAGCAATATCTGCAATAGATCGCAACATAAGTGTTGTAGATATTGGTAATTCAACGGCTAAACCTGCTAGTCCAAAGAATCCTCCCATACCACCAGAAAAGGCAACTCCAACTTTATGCCAAGTGTTAGAAGGTCGTTCTACAGGTATATCTTCTAAAGACCAAATGGCGGCTTCCGTAGCTTTGATAAGTGATTTTTGAGTGATTTTTCCAATGTTTTCTTGCCAATTATCGGGAAGAAATTCGATAGCCTTTTCAATTGGCATCCCTATAACATTAGTTATTTTGGCAGCTATACTTGGGTTTTCAAGTAATGTGACCGCTGTAGTTAATTCTTGTATATGTAAATCGCTTAAGGATGTTTCCATAAGTTAGTTTTTATTAATGGTTTGAATTTTAAAATTACAAAATCTATACCAGAGTTATTTTAAAGTTATCTTAAGATGTAAATTTATTCTCATCTTCAAAGCACTTAAAAACTAGAGGTCTTATAATGGCGACTAGGTCTAAATATACCCTATTTAGGGTATTTTTTTATAAATATGAAGGACCTACATTTGATTTTACCTTCTTTTGTAAAAACACTAATAATTTTAAATAATGAAAAACACTTTAATTCTGTTAACACTATTACTTCCTATTTTATGCTTCTCTCAAAGAAAAGAAGATATAAACCCTTTTAGATTAGGCGTTAAAGCTGGAGTCCCTGTAGGAATTGGAGTAGAGTTTGAGTATGTCACGCCATTATTAGGAAATAGAATTGCTCCATTTATAAGTTACGGGATGTTACCGTACGACGATTTAGATTTTAACTATTTTGAAGTAGGGTCTAATATCTATTTTGGTGGTCGCGGAAAAGGCGGATATGTTTCTGCTTCCTATGGTAAATTTAACGGAGAAGTTAGTAATCTAGAAAATACAAATACTGATGGTGAGGACTTTACTAATGGTGTAGCAAAAGAAGAATTAGCTTCCTTTAATGTAAAACTGGGATGGAAATATGGAAAAACACTTTACTTTAAATGGGAACTTGGTTATGCGATCGGAGAATTACCTACAGAAATTGAAGTTACAGGGGATATTAATGGCGTTAGAGAAACTTTTCAAGTGAGTACAGAAGACGTATTAGAATATGTTTCTGGTAAAGGATACCCAATTCTTAATATAGGTATTGGATATGCCTTTTAATTTTTAGAATCAATAAATAACTAAACCAACCCATTATGAAATCAAAATTATTAATAGCATTATTCTTTTTTACATCTGTTACTATGTTGGCAGATACAGTCTTTTATAATGAAATTCCAGGAAGTAAAAAGATAAAACTGAGTTGTACAGAAACGGATGCCGATATTTACATTAATGGTAAATTATTAGGCAAAGGCGCTTTGGATATTAAAGTGCCAGACAAAGGCTGTACACTTGTAGAGGTTAAAAAGACTGGATACTTATCCGAAAAAATCGAGTTCTGTAATAAAAAAGAGTTACCAAAACCGCCAAGTAAATATCAGTTTATCCTGCTTAAAGACGAAGCATTTGATGTGTCAATTCAGTCGGAGTTAGCAAATACCGATGTCACTATAAAAGCATTAAAGGGAAAGGATGATTCGTGGAAGTTACTTAATCAAATTGTGTTGTCTCATTTTGATGTAATAGAAATGAATGATAAAGAAACGGGATATATCCGTACAGCTTGGGTAGTAGATAGTTTTGATAAAAGTGCAATAAGAACCCGTTTTATAGTAAAAGAATCTTCAAGCGATCCTTTAGTTTATAAAGTCAAATTGGTTACAGAACATACAGATCGGCATGAAGATGGTGTGGTAAGCGAAAGGCATTTTAGAGAATGGAGTAGAATTTTAAAGAAATACGAATCTTTAGTCAACGAAATTCAAGCGAGGGTAAAGTGATGTTATTCGTTTTCTGAAACGCAATTAAGAATAAGTATTGTATAGCGCAATGCCCCTAAAGTCATCTAAAATATAAATTATGAATGTAATAAAACCACTGGCATCTGTTTTACTTTTAGCACTTTTGTGTCTGTCTTGCGATGTAGAAGAGTTAGTGANCTGAAACGCAATTAAGAATAAGTATTGTATAGCGCAATGCCCCTAAAGTCATCTAAAATATAAATTATGAATGTAATAAAACCACTGGCATCTGTTTTACTTTTAGCACTTTTGTGTCTGTCTTGCGATGTAGAAGAGTTAGTGAATAAATTCACAGGAGGAGCCTGTGAAGCGTTAATAGACGATTTGTACGACGAATATGATGATTACATTGTTGAGACTCTAAATAATGAGAGTCTAACTGAGGACGAGAAGACAAATCTGATAGCAGATTATGAGGAAACCCGCGATGAAAAAATTCAAGAAGTAAATGATACTTGTGAAGAAGAAATAGATATTTTTTAAAAAATAACCCTATACAAACGTAAAAACACCTTCAAATTCAAGCGAGAATTTGGAGGTGTTTTTTTGTTTAAATTCATTTGTAAGCATAAAGTGATAAAACTTATCTTTGCCGACTTATAAATATATTTTAAATGATTTCTATAGACTCGATTGCAGTAGAATTTGGAGGAACAACATTATTTAGCGATGTCTCTTTTTCCATAAATGAAAATGATAAAATTGCCCTTATGGGGAAAAACGGAGCAGGTAAATCGACTTTGTTAAAAATTGTTGCAGGGCAGAGTAAACCTACTCGAGGTAATGTGTCTTCACCAAAAAATTACGTCATTTCTTATTTGCCACAGCATTTACTTACCGAAGATAATTGCACGGTTATGGAGGAAGCTTCTAAAGCATTTGCCTCTATCTTTAAAATGAAGAATGAAATAGAAGCTATAAATGAAGAGTTAACCGTACGTACAGATTACGAAAGTGATGCGTATATGAAACTGATTGAAAAAGTTTCGGAATTGAGTGAGAAATTCTATTCTATCGAAGAAATTAATTACGAGGCCGAAGTCGAGAAAATATTAGCTGGACTCGGATTTGTACGTTCAGATTTTAATAGACCCACATCAGAGTTTAGTGGTGGGTGGCGTATGCGAATCGAGCTTGCTAAAATTTTATTACAAAAACCAGATTTAATTCTTTTAGATGAGCCTACAAACCATATGGATATTGAAAGTATTCAGTGGTTGGAAGAGTTTTTAATTACGCAAGCTAAAGCCGTTGTGGTAATATCGCACGATAGAGCTTTTGTAGATAATATTACAACACGTACTATTGAGGTGACCATGGGACGTATTTACGATTATAAGGCAAAGTATTCTCATTATTTAGAATTACGACAAGACCGACGTGCGCATCAGCAAAAAGCGTACGAGGAGCAACAAAGAATGATTGCCGATAATCAAGAGTTTATCGACCGTTTTAAAGGTACTTATTCTAAAACTTTACAAGTACAGTCGCGTGTAAAAATGCTCGAAAAACTAACACCTATTGAAGTTGACGAAGTGGATACTGCGGCGCTTAAATTAAAGTTTCCTCCTTCACCAAGATCTGGTCAATATCCTGTTGTTGTAAACGAATTATCTAAATCTTATGGCGATCATGTAGTGTTTAATAATGCCAATTTGGTTATTGAACGCGGACAAAAAGTAGCGTTTGTAGGGAAAAATGGTGAGGGAAAATCGACTATGGTTAAGGCTATTATGAATGAGATCGATTTTGAAGGAAGTATGGAATTAGGGCACAATGCCAAAATAGGATATTTTGCTCAAAATCAGGCTTCTTTATTGGATGGCGATTTAACCATTTTTGAAACTATAGATCGCATTGCGGTTGGAGATGTTCGTAACCGAATTAAAGATTTGTTAGGGGCTTTTATGTTTGGTGGAGATATATCTACTAAGAAGGTAAAAGTACTTTCGGGAGGTGAAAAAACACGTTTGGCAATGATTAAATTATTGTTAGAACCCGTAAATGTGTTAATTCTGGATGAGCCAACAAACCATTTAGATATGAAAACCAAAGACATTATAAAAGATGCCTTAAAAGATTTTGACGGTACCTTAATACTGGTGTCACACGATAGGGACTTTTTAACAGGTCTAGCAACAAAAGTTTTCGAGTTTGGAAACAAACGCGTGAAAGAACATTTTGAAGATATTAATGGCTTCTTAAAACTGAAGAAGATGGAAAGTATGCGTGATATAGAAAAATAATCAACGTCTTTACCTTTAAATTTAGATATCAAACACCTTAAAGATTTAATTTTTAAGGTGTTTTTTTTGTCTACGTATTATATTTAAGTGACAAATTTGTCAGTTTTCGTAAAGGGGTGTTAATTGGAAAAATACTATTAAAATTTAGTAGGATTCTCCATATTTACGTGTGATATTTTAAAACGATTAAAAACGCAAAAGACTTATAATCAATGGGTTTTGGGCGGAAATAAAATCGTCATAGTATAATTTTAAAATAAATTATTCGACTGCTATGAATTCATTTATATTTGGTATTCTAAATCAACCAATTGAATGAAGTTTAAAAGTTTTTTTCTAGTCCTTTTAGCTATAGGCCTATGTCAAGATATGTACTCTCAGATTACTGGAGAAGTTATCAATGCTCAAGATAAATCTAGAGTGGATTATGCAACCGTAGCGTTGTTTAAAGTAAAAGATAGTACTTTGGTAACCGGAGTAATTACCGACGAAACAGGGCGTTTTAATATAGCTGATGTTAAAAAGGGAAGCTATTATTTAGAAGCTTCTTTTATAGGTTATGAGAAAACCACGACCGATGCTTTTACAATTTCTAAGCAAAATGAAGCTTTAACTCTAGGAAAAATATATTTAAATGCTAGCTTAGAATTGTTAAACGAAGTTGTTCTTCAGGGGACTACAAGTTCGGTTATTAATAAAGTGGATAGGCAAGTGTTTTCGACTAAGAATTTTCAAAATGCGTCTGGAGGAAATGGAATAGATGCCTTAAGAAATGTACCGTCGATAAACGTGAATGGGGAAGGAGAAATCGCGCTACGAGGAAGTACTAGTTTTACGCTTTTACTTAACGGAAAACCCATTCAAAGTAGTGCTACTCAAATAATAGGTCAGCTTCCTGCAAATGCTATAGAGCGTGTAGAGGTTATTACGGCGCCGTCTGCAAAATACGATCCGGAAGGAAAAGCAGGAATTTTAAATATTATCACTAAAAAGGGAGCAACTAATGGTGCTTTTACACAGGTGAATTTAAAATTAGGCTTTCCAAGTATAGAAGATTACGATAATGCAGAATCTTCTGGACGGTACGGTGGCGACTTTACTTATAATTTAAGACAAGACATATGGAATCTATCATTGGGGGCGAGTTACCAGCGTAATGATGTTTCTGGACGTAGAGAAGGCGATGTGTCTACCATTATAAACGATACGTTAACTAGATTTCCTTCGGATGGCGAACGTAGTTTTGACGAGATTAATTATTCGGGACGCGTAAATTTAGATTATACACCAGACGATTCTAATAGTTTTTCACTAGGAGCCTACGCGGGAAAAAGATCTAAAGACAGATTAGCGACCATTTTGTATTACGATAATCATGCGATAACACCGGCAGATGGAGGTGATGCAGATCGTATTTATACCTTTCAATATTTAAACGATAACCTAAGAATTCGTAAAAGTGATTTTGTAGTAGCGAGTTTTGATTATGCTCATGTTTTTGAAAATGAATCTAATTTATCTACTTCATTTTTATACGAATACACCTTTTTGGGAGGGCCAACAACCAATGAAAACTTAGGATATCCAGACACTTCTGAAATTCTGCAAGAAGAATATAACACGAATGATAATCCGTTACATGGAGCTCGATTTCAAATCGATTACAATTTTAAGCCCATGGAAGTTGGTCAGTTAGCAGTTGGATATCAATTCCGAAATTTAGATCATAAAGGAGATTTTGTTTACGAACGCAAAGATTTAGATACAGGCGAATTTGTTTTAATTCCAGAATTTTCCAGTGAAGTAGATTTAACAAGACAAATTAACTCTGGATATGTGCAGTTAGACAAATCTACAGACCAATTCGATTACAGTGTTGGGCTTCGTCTAGAAAGTATGAACAGAGATCTTTATTTAAAAGATAAAGTGGGTGTCGTAGATACCACATATACATACGATTTTGTGAAATTATATCCTTCGGCATCGATACAATATAAAGTAAACGATAATTTAAGATTGAAAACCGCTTATAGTCGTCGGGTAGAGCGTACTACCTCATTTAAAATGAATCCGTTTCCGGAACGCGAACATTCAGAAACCTTAGAACAAGGAGATCCAACTCTAAAACCTGAATTTATAGATTTAGTAGAACTGGGTGTTGTTAAAGCCTTTGAAAGTGGAGCATCGCTTTACGGAACGTTTTATTATCGCGATGTACAAAACTTAATAAATCGTGTTAATACGGTATATAACGATAGTATTTTAAATAGAATTTACTCTAATGTTGGTTCTGGTAAATCTTTAGGATTAGAATTAGGCTCTGAGTTTAATGTTACCGACAAATGGAGTAATTTTATTGGAGCTAATTTATATAACTTTAGTATAGACGGGGCTTACAACGGAAACCCTATAGATACAAGTAGTTTTGTGTATTCGTTAAACGTGAATTCTACTTACGATTTTTCAGACACGGCTTCATTACAGTTTACGTTTAATTATTTATCCGATCGTGTGACTGCGCAAGGTGAAGATTCTGAATTTTATTCACCCAATTTGTCTTTTAAAAAGTCGTTTTTAAACAATCAATTGGTTGCGACCTTGCAGTGGCAAAATATAGATATGGGATTATTAGACACGAACGAACAACGTATTAGTACTTGGCAAGAGGGGTCTTTTTACACCACGACTAATTATGTGTATGAAGTAGATATGGTGTTTCTAAACTTAACATATGCGTTTAATAAACGTAAAAATCAATCTAAATTTATCGAAAGTGAATTTGGAAAACGTGAGTTTTAGCGCTTACAAATAGTATGCTTGTTCATCATATTAAATTGATATTCAATATTATTAATATTAGAAATAAAGAAATAGCCTTACTAAATATTTAGTAAGGCTATTTCTTTATTTAAATTCCAAGGATTTTAGCATCCACGGTAAATACTGTATTAATTTCCATGTCATGATCTTCTGTTAAAACTTCATCTGTTGTCGTCTTAATCTTTAAATAAAAGGAATCTTTAAAAATGTATTCCTTTAAATCATCATCAGTAGTTTCTAAATACAATACACTAGTATTATTTTCAATTGGACTTGGACTCCAAGCTAATTTTTTATCTTCTAAACCTTCTGACGCAATATAAATTTCTAAGATTTCTAAAAAACTAAAATCTTCAGTACTTGGGTTAGTTAATGTTAACCTAAATTCCTTTAATTTAATATCATCCACTAAACTTTGAGTTGTGTTATTAATACTAAAAGTAGACTCTGTATTTGTATCAAAATCTGGTGTGTTTATTGTAATTGGGAAATTTATAGGAGTTATCGAAGGTATTGTTACAGACCTATTATAAGACACGTCAAATTTTGTAAGCTCGTCCAATGTACTGCAGGACATAAATAAACATGCGATTAGAAGGTATAAATAGGGCTGGATTTTAAAGCTTGAATGTTTCATGAGAGGAATATTTAGGGTTGTAAATATATTGTTATTAATATGAGAAAAAATAATTCTGTTGTGATCTGGAGTATTTATGATGAATTCATATCAACATTATCGGTTTTTTAACATGTTGATTTATAGTAAAATAAAATATCATTGTAACTTGATAGCATAAAGAATCAGATATATTAATCGATTAAAAATTTATAAAATGAAAAAAATACTTTTTCTAACAGGTGATTTTACTGAAGATTATGAAACAATGGTGCCATTCCAAATGTTACAAATGGTAGGCTACGAGGTGCATACCGTATGTCCAAACAAGAAAAAAGGAGATACTCTTAAAACAGCTATTCATGATTTTGAGGGCGACCAAACCTATACCGAAAAGCCGGGACATAATTTTGTGCTAAATTATACTTTCGACGATGTAGATGTTGCAGATTACGATGGCTTGGTTATCGCTGGTGGTCGTGCCCCAGAATATTTAAGATTAAACAACACATTAATCGAAATGGTAAAATATTTTTTTAATGAAAATAAACCTGTTGCGGCCGTTTGTCACGGGATTCAGATTTTAACGGCAGCAGACGTTGTTAGAGGACGAAAATTAACAGCATATCCTGCTGTTGCTCCAGAAGTAAAGATGGCTGGTGGGGAATTTCAAGATATTCCAGCAGATAAAGCAATTATCGATGGCAACTTAGTAACCTCTCCAGCTTGGCCAGGTCATCCAGAATTAATTAAGGGGTTTTTAGATATTATGGGCGCAAAAATCAATTTATAAGCATTTAAAGATAAGCGAAATGCTAAGTACAACTTTAATTTATACTTAGCATTTTGTTTTTATAGTGCCTTCGCATCTTCAGCTATACCATTCACGAAGTGTGTTATCATTTTTAATTCTGAAGCAAATTCAGAACCCTCAAAACCAGATATATCAGCTTCGGTTATTGTAGTATTATAAAACTCTAGGTATTGGCAGGCCAATGGGATATAAGACCAGTGCCATTTTTCTTCATGATATCCTGTACGTCCGTCTGCTTTAGAAGTATACACCTGATAAAACCCAAAAGCGTTAGCATTTTCGACTAGCCAATTGTATTCTTTTAACCCTTGTCCGCTTTCAAAGTACGAGTTTGTTAACTGATTTAAATCTATATCCGTTCCCCAATGACGTCTAGATGTACTTGGCATTGAACTGTAACGTAGTATCTTTTGTGCGCGTTCGATAGGCGCTAGGTCTGCATAATTATTCCATTTACGATCCCAAATAGATTTCTGATAGGTGAAATTACGCGTTCCTGAAATTATTTTAAATTCAATATTGTCTTGTTTGGCTAGAGCATTCATTTGTATAAATGCATTGTAAACTTCGGCTTGTAGGTAAATGGTCTTGTTCGAAAACTCGGGAGCGACTTTTACAAAGCAAGAATCTGTTTTAAAATTGAATTTGCCCAAGACAAAGTCTTTGGTAATGGTTTTGCAAGGGTTTTGTGACTCTAGGTGCTCAAACTTGGAGTAACGCTCTAAAGTGGCATCTTTTTTAGGGTAGAATGCAAGCCATAAACAGATAATGATAAAAGCAGAAATCTTCATAACGTGGATTTAAAATTCTTGAAAATTGAATACAAGGATAACGTTATTTAAAGGAATTTCTTATTCAATTGGCGTTTTAATGATTCTCGTAAAAGTGTAATTTGTTTTTAGCCAATGCTAATTCTTGTTGCAACGCATCTACTTTTTTCAATAAATTAAAAACCACATCAATTCCTTCTAGGTTTACATTGAGTTCGTTATGTAAACGAATCATTTTTTCCAAATCTGTTAACGTGTCTTGATGAAGAAATGTATTGTTTTCTATGGTGATAAATTCTACCAAACCTATGCTGTGTAAATTTTCTAGAAATACAGGTTCTATGTTGTATTGTACACAAATAGTATTGACTAATATATAATGATTTTCTGCCATCTTATCTTAGTTTTTTTAATTCGGATAATAACTCTTTTTCCTTGTCTGTAAGGTTAGTTGGTGTTTTTATATGGTATGTAATTATAAAATCTCCATACTCGCCTTCTTTCTTATACACAGGAAATCCTTTACCTTTTAATTTTACCTTAGTTTCATTCTGAGTCTCTGGAGCAACTTTTAATTTCACTTTTCCAGAAAACGTATCCACCATAATATCGCCACCTAAAAGCGAGGTGTATAAATCTAAATCGACATCGGCATGGAGGTTATTATTGTAACGTTTAAATTTAGTATTATTAACAATATTAAACTTAATATATAAATCGCCATTCGGCCCGCCGTTTACACCAGGCGCTCCTTTACCAGGTATTTTAAGAATTTGTTCGTTCTCTATTCCCGCAGGTATGGTGAGTCTAATTTTCTTGCCGTTTACAGTCAGAATTTGCGACTGATTGGTATAAACATCTGTTAGGTTTAGTTGTAATTCGGCATTAAAATCTTGGCCTTTAAATTGCGCGTGACTACGACTTTGTCTAGAGCCCGATGTACGTTGACCACCAAACATAGATTCGAAGAAATCTGAAAAATCATCGTCGGATTGACCTTGTCCAGAATAACTTTGATAGCCTTGTTGTCTGTTATTATATTGTGCCTTTTGAGCACGTTCTATGTCGTCGGCATGCTTCCAATCTCCACCATGTGCATCGTACTTTTTACGATTTTCGGTATTGGAAAGCACTTCATTTGCTTCATTAATATTTTTAAATTGCTTTTCCGCTTCTTTATCATTCGGATTTAAATCGGGATGATATTTTCTAGCCAACTTCCGATATGCCTTTTTTATATCAGCTTGGGTTGCATTTTTGTCAATTCCTAAAATTTTATAATAATCAATAAAATTCATAACTAATATGTATTAAAAAGTTGTGTGTCACACTTATAAAGATCGGAAAAATTATAAAGAATTACAACAATTTATTTGCTTTCAAATTCTAAATGTTTAGAGAAAAAGGGCAGTGTTTTTGTTGTAATACGTTCTCCAATTTTGTTGGTGTGATTGCCTTTGTAAGTTTCAAATGTGTGGTTCACCTTATGGTTTAATAAGATGCTATGGAGTTTGTTAGAGGCTTCGAAAATTTCTAAATCGTCTGTGCCTACATCTATAGCAAAAGCTTTATAGGTTTTTAAGTTTTCTATATATTGATCGACTGTATATAAGATTTGGTTGTTTTTAAACTTTTCTAAGATTTCTGGTCGCGGTTTACCATCTTTATAAGCTAAATCGATATATAACGGAAATTTTCTAGGGTTGGACGCCCAAGCCGCCGAAAATGCCATGTTTATACTTTCAACGAAAGAGACATCTGCAACACCAGATTTAGAATTTACAGCTTCCATGTTCTTTATATTTTCTGCATTAGGAACAAGACTTTCTTCCATACAACAAGGACTAAGCGCATACATCGCAGCATAGACTTCTGGGTATTTCATACCCAGTCTTATGGTGCCGTAACCTCCCATAGAATGTCCTGCCAAGCCTCGACTGCTTGCTTGAGGCAGTGTTCTGTATCTTAAATCTATAAAATCTACCAGTTCTTTGGTTATAAAAGTTTCCCAGTCTCCCATGGTTTCAGATTTACCATAAAAACTCCCTTTAAATGTAGTGTAGGCGTTAGGCATCACCACAATCATCTCCTTGGAAGTGCCATCGCTCATGCTTTTATTTAAAATCTCGTATAAATTAATCCAATGGTGTTTCCATCCAAACCACTCACTATCGCTATCGGTAAAGCCATGTAAGAAATACAATACAGGGTATTTTTTATTAAGACTAGTCTGATAAGATGGAGGTAAGTAAACGGTTACATCTCTGTTAGACGGATCGTTAATTAAGTTGTTCTTTAAAGCTTCACTTTGTACTTTTAACCGTACTCGAAAACCTTGGGCATGAGATATTGCAATACTTAACAGAGCGAAAATTAAGGTGAATACAATTGATTTTATTTTCATATAATCTATTTTGTGTATGAGTTTGGCGACATTTGAAAACAGTGTTCAAGCATTTTAAATAGTTCTGGATGCTTCCTTTTCATAAGATTTGGATTCTCAAAAAAGTATTCTGAAGCTACTGCAAAAAATTCTGCTTGATTTGTACCTCCATAATCTCTAATATCTGATTTATTGTTATGAATGGCTTCCATTTCTTTATGAATTAACTTTAACCACGGAATGGTGTACGTATGTTTCATTATTAATTCAGGAACCCCGTCGGTATCACCATCCATTTTATCTATTAAATGTACAAATTCGTGAATGGCCGTGTTTCTCTTATCGTTTTCATTTGAAAATCCGTGATACAAGGCTTTTTTAGAAAGAATCATTTGCTTTTCTAAACGTCCGGTACCAATCATGCCCGCAATAATTCGATTTTCTTTTTTTGAATCGAATTCATAATCCGAATTAAAATTATCGGGATATAATAAGACGCCACTTAAATTAGAATAATGCCATTCAGGAAAACCAAAAACGGGAATTACGGCGCTCGCAGCAATTAACACTTTGTCTAAATCTTTTAGTTCTAATTGTATGCCTTCTACATGGACTTCACTTAAAAACTGCATCATTTTTATTTGAAATCGTTTTTGATCTTCAGTATTAAGAGCGCTATAAAAATCGACATGTTTTAATAGTAAATCGTGCCATTGTTTAGGAAATTGATCTGCTTTTTTTCTTTTCAATTTACGCAATGCATAGATTGTAAACGCGAGAATTATAACGAAGGCGATCCCAACGTATATCATAGTTATATTTTATAATTATAGGTTACAAGTTAAGATAAAAAAAGGGGAGTAGTATTACAATTTATATTTTTGATATCATGAATAATTAGTTTAAATAACTACATTCAAAAACTAATATTATAACGGATTGAAAAGTCTAATCGTGTTGGTCTTTTATAGATGTTTTGGAGATACTTAGAGAAGTACGTACTTATTTATATTAAGATGATAAGCTATGAATTCTGTACGTTAAATTAGATTAGACTGTTTTTAAGTTTTAAACATGATTTTAAACGAAATGATGTGAAATAGTTCACTGATTTATGGTTTTGTTAACAAATTACGGCCAAGTGAATATGTAATTTTACTGAAACTAAAAATAAACAATATCATGAAAAAATTAATGCTAAGTCTTTGTGTACTTGCTGCATCTTTCAGCCTGAATGCGCAAATAAAGACGCCACAACCAAGTCCTTTAAGTAAAATGGAACAAACCGTTGGATTAACAGAAGTAACTTTAGAATACTCTAGACCAAATATGAGAGGAAGAGAAGTTTTTGGAAATCTTGTACCTTATAACGAAACGTGGAGAACAGGTGCAAATGCAAATACTAAAATTTCATTTTCGGACGATGTTGTTATCGATGGTAAAACCTTAAAATCTGGAGAGTATGCGATATATACGGTACCTAATAAAACATCTTGGGATGTGATTTTTTATTCCGACGCAACAAATAGTGGTTTACCTAAAACATGGGACGATAGTAAAGTTGCTTTAAAAGCGAAAGCCAAAGTATATCCAATGCCCGTAGATATTGAAACATTTACAATGACTTTTGATGATTTAACAAGTGATTCTGCTGTTATCGGGATGCTATGGGGAAAAGTATATGCTGGTGTTAAATTTGAAGTACCAACAGATGCTATGGTTATGAAAAATATTAATAGCACTATGAAAGGAAGTCCAAAGGCAAGTGATTATTATGCATCTGCAGTGTATTTCTACGAGTCTGATAAAGATATTAATCAAGCCAAAACCTGGATGGATAAATTTATGAGTATGACTGAAAAGCCTGCATTTTACCAATACCGTAAGCAGTCTTTAATCTATGCTAAAGCAGGGGATAAAAAAGGCGCTATCGATGCGGCTAAAAAATCTTTAGAAGGTTCTAAAGTGGCTGGAAATAAAGATTATGTTAAAATGAATACTGATTCTTTAAAGGAGTGGGGCGCATTATAATTTAAATACGTTCAAAATATAAAAAAGCCACAATCAATATCATTTGATTGTGGCTTTTTCTATTTATATTCAAGTGCAATAATTTTTCTAACCTTATCTAATGTTTTAATGAGTTTTATACTAAAATCGTAAGTCATTATATCACTCTCGGTTTTTCCATCTCTAAGTAATTGATTAAAATGAAGCGTTTCAAAATTATAACCAATAGTTGGTCCGGTATAATCTAATGTTTGTTCTGATCCGTTTTGGTTAATAGTTACTGTGGTTGGTGCATGGAATTGAGTGTTTAATGTGATGACTGCATTTTCGCATGTAAATTTACATTGCGTAGGCGTGTCCTCGAGTAAACTACTTTTTAACACAGCTTCAGTATTATCATTATATTTAAAAATCATATCACAGGTCGAATCAGCTCCGTTGTCAAATGTCGTGCATGTGGCTTCAATGTCCTGAGGTTCTCCTAAAGTAGAAAGTGTTGCAAAAATAGGGTAGATGCCAATATCTAATAAGCTCCCGCCACCAACAGTTTTATCGAATAGTCTAGAAGCCGTGTTAAATGGTCTTGAAAATCCGAAATCGGCTTCAACCTTTAACAATTTTCCGTAAGTTTCTTTTTTTAGTTCAGATAACGCAAACTGGTAATGCGGTAAAAAATACGTCCATAATGCTTCCATTAGTAAGACGTTTTTTGCTTTTGCCAAAGCAATCATATCTTTCACCTCTTCCGTATTCATTGCGAATGGTTTTTCGCACAAAACAGCTTTGCCATGCTCTAAACATAACATGGCATGTTCTTTATGAAAACTGTGCGGCGTTGCAATATAAACGGCGTCGATATTAGGATCTTGAGCTAAGGCTTCATAGCTGTTGTAAGCCTGAATGGCATGGTATGTTTTACCAAATTCATTTGCTTTATCTATAGATCTTGAAGCTACCGCTTGTAATTGGGCATCTTGTATGGTGACTAGATCTTTTGCAAATTTATGTGCAATGTTACCAAGTCCTAGTATACCCCATTTTATGGTTTTATGTGGTTGTGATGTCATCTGCTTTCGGATTTAAAAGTTGATTAAAAAATGAGATTATTAATGCTATAGCAATGACTAAAGTACAACCAAAAAGATTCAGCCACAAGTAAGGCATCCAATCCTGATACCAACCTAGTAATACGATAGCTTGAGTTATAATCGCGGCCACAAATACGGCATTTGCTTTTACATGTTTAAAGAAAAAAGCAAGTAAGAAAATCCCCAATACGTTCCCATAAAAAATAGAACCAATAATGTTTACAAGCTGAATTAAATTATCGGCTAAATAAGCTATACAAGCAATACAAATGGCTAATATACCCCAGCCAAATGTAAACCATTTTGTGGCCTTAACATAGTGCATATCGTCACGTCCTGGTGCCAAACTACGTTTGTAAATATCCATAGTTGTGGTAGACGCTAAGGCATTAAGCTCGCTCGCTGTACTGGACATGGCGGCACTTAATATTACAGCAAGTAAGAGTCCGATTAAACCCCGAGGAAGATTGTTTAGTATAAAATGAATAAAAACATAATCCTTATCATTGGTTTCAATTTTTGTTTGATGCTCATTCGCTGCTTTTTCTAGAAGCAGCTTGGCTTCATTTCTATTTTCTTTTTCGGCAGTATTCACCGTCGAAATTTGAGATTTTAAAGCTTGAGTAGGCGATGAAATATACGCGTTTAGTAAATCCTTTTTTTCTTCGAATAATTGATGCTGATTAGATTCCAGGGCTTTAAAATCGTCGGAATACGAAGATGCAGCAACAACCTCTTGCGCGTGCGGATTAAAATGAATAGGTGATTCGTTAAATTGATAAAATACGAAAACCATAACACCAACAAGAAGAATAAAAAACTGCATTGGCACCTTTAAAATACCGTTAAAGATGAGTCCTAATTGCATTTCTCGTAACGATTTACCTGATAAATAACGTTGTACTTGGCTTTGGTCTGTTCCGAAATAAGACAGCATTAAAAATGTACCACCAATAATACCGCTCCAAAATGTATATCGGTTTTCAAAGTCGAAAGAGAAATCTAGAATGTTCATTTTATCATTAACGGTCGCAATCTCTAGGGCATTCGAAAAGTTAATGTTGTCTGGCAAATAGCTTAAAATCAAGAAAAACGCAATAAACATACCTGTGAATATCACAGCCATTTGGTGTTTTTGAGTGACACTTACCGCCTTGGTACCTCCAGAAACGGTGTAAATAATAACAAGTACACCAATAATAATGTTTAACTGATTTAAAGACCATCCCAATACGGCCGATAAGATAATTGCAGGTGCGTAGATAGTAATTCCTGCGGCCAATCCGCGTTGTACTAAAAATAAGCCCGCGGTTAAACTTCGCGTTTTTAAATCGAATCTGTTTTCAAGAAATTCGTAAGCCGTATATACCTTTAAACGGTGGTATAACGGAATAAAAACCATACAAATTATTATCATTGCAATAGGCAAACCAAAGTAAAACTGTACGAAGCCCATACCGTCGTTAAAGGCCTGTCCAGGTGTCGATAAAAATGTAATGGCACTGGCCTGAGTAGCCATAACAGACAAACCGATAGTCCACCATTGTGCCTGATTTCCACCACGAATATAATCTTGAACATTTTGGCTTCCTCGGGTTTTCCAAGTTCCATAACCCACAATAGCGAGTAGCGTACCAATTAATATAATCCAGTCTAAAGTTTCCATATTAAAAGGCGTTCATAATTATATAAAACAAAATAATATATACAGCATTTGCAATTAAAACCCAAGTATAAATAGGTTTCCAATTTTGTTTTATCGGCTTTTCTTCCTGCATTTTACTTGTTTAATTTAGGTTCTGTATTAATGTCTTCTTTTCCTATAGATAACATATTTGCAAATAATCTGTAAGCTCCAGAAACTCCAGCTGGGAACTCTCTAAAGAAACTTAGTCCAGTATATATGTAATGTCCTTTTCCGTATTTAGCAACTAATAAACTGCCTTGCTTTTCTGTTTCATTTTTGTCATGCATGCCTAATACAGGAGTAAATTCTTTTCCCCATGCATCCGGGAAGTATAGGCCGCGTTCTTGTGTCCAGCCTTCAAAATCTGCTTCAGTAATTTTATTAGGAACATTTAATACATCGTTTTTAGGATCTAGAAATGTTACTTTTGCATTTTCGTCGGTGACACGATCTCTTGAAAGTTGTAATTTATAAGGGGCTAAATTATCAACTTTTAAACGGTGATTGGTATTGTATTGTACGATTAAATTCCCACCTTCTTTTACAAAATCGAATAACACATTTTGTTTATATGCCAAATCATCTACGGTATTATAGGCTCTAATACCTACAACAATCGCATCAAAATGTTTAAGATTAGCAGGTGTAATATCGTCTGGAGAAATTATGGCAACATGATAACCAATTTGTCTTAGACTTTCTGGAACGACATCTCCAGCACCTTGTATATAGCCTATATTTTCCCCTTTCTTAATGATATCTAATCGAACAAATTTACTTGGTTGTGGCATAACCACAGTTTGAAATGGGATGTGATCGTAATCGATTTCATTCAATCCTTTAGAGTAAGTCGTTCCGTTTACCGTTACTGTAGCTGTAATTTTTACTTCACTCTGACTGCTTGGTGGTGTAACCGTAAATAAAACTGTTTTAGTTTCGCCACGATGACCAATAGAAACAGCTAAGGATTTAGGTGAAATGGTCCAACCTTTTGGAGTATTTAAACTAACAGTACCTTCTATATTATCTTTTCCTGCAGTAACAACTACGGCAACTTGCTTAGGAGTATTGTTTTCGAAAATAACGACAGGTTCTGCTAATTGCGAAGCCACAATTGGCACAATTTCGAAAGGCATATAAACTTCACCTTTTACGGGATCGTTGGTTTTATAAACAATAGGTTTTGTAAACGGGATCGTGGTATTTTCAATAACTAAATTAAAAGTTACATTCTGACTTCTTGGTGTTTCAGGAGAGCCAATTAAAGACTCATTTTCCACTTTATACATGCCCAAACTGCCTTGCTCTGTTAACCAATAAGGCGTGGTTATTTCTGCTTTAGAGTCAATGACATAATGTTCATTAAAGCTAAACTTTGTATTGTTTTCTAAGTTGATGTTTTTAGAAATTGAAACATTATTTGGATTCACGATACTTTGTAGTGTAATGTTGGACGCACTTCTATTAATAACTTCGATAGTTAAATTTACATCCTCGTTTATTGTCGCCCAATTGTGTTGCGCACTAGCTTCTAGGTACAGCCCTGCACATGCCGATATTACATTTTTAATATCTTCGGTTTTAATGCTTTTCCAATGACTATCCTCTAGCTGTTGGATTAAAGTGTAAGCTTTAACTAATTTAGGCAGACTTGCCGAAGGGTTTTTAAAATTGTATTCTTTTTCAATTTCAGTAATTAATTTTCCGATAGCTTTCCCGTTCTTAACACGATTCCAACTGGTATCAATACCATCAAAAATAGAGTTTGCATTTTTAGGCATATCGCCTTTAATTAATTCAATATACTCTAAGCTAGAACCACGAGTTCCCGTGTTTCCGAAGCCTTGAGATTTATGCTGACTGCGGCTTAAAGATGAAATTTCTGTATTAGATAAACCACTAGATGGGAAGTAAACACCTGTATCTATGCTAAGCATATTGCTTTTATCTGCGGCATCAAATTTTTCTTGCGAGCCATAAAACCAATAAGATGCATTAAAGAACATACGTTTTGGTTGCCAAGTTGTAGTGGAATTTAGTTGCTCCGGATATTTAGAAGCGTCGTTAGTTAAATCGAATGCTTCGACACTTAACATAGCCGAACTGGTATGATGGCCGTGCGTGGTTCCAGGCGATCTGTGATCGAATCTATTTATAATAACATCGGGTTGAAATCTTCTAATGGCTAAAACCACATCACTTAAAACATCCTCTTTATTCCAAATGGCTAAGGTTTCGTCTGGGTGTTTAGAGTAACCAAAATCGTTTGCACGAGTAAAAAACTGTTCACCACCATCGGTACGTCTTGCTGCCAATAATTCTTCGGTACGAATTACACCTAAAAGCTCTCTAATTTCAGGACCAATTAAATTTTGTCCGCCGTCCCCACGAGTTAAAGATAGGTATGCAGTTCGAGCTTTAACTTCGTTAGCCATATACGAAATGATTCTCGTATTTTCGTCGTCAGGGTGGGCCGCCAAGTATAACACAGAACCTAAAAAGTTCAGTTTTTTTATGGATTCATGAATTTCGGAGGCATTTGGTTTTTTCGGCTGTTGCGCGAAACACGCAGGAAACACTAATAATAAAGTTAATAGTGTGAGGAATTGGTTTTTCATTAAACTGAATTAGATTAGGCTTTAGCTTCAAATATAAAAAGTAGCCTCGGCATTTAAACTGTTTTAAGGTTTCTTTAACGTAAACCCGTAAAAGTAGACGTAAGCCGGTCTAAATAATTTCAGAAAAATAGAAAAAGTAGTGTTTATATTTTAAAGCCATCTTTTACGCTTAAAGTAAAAAAGCATAAAAATAAACATGATAAGCATCACAACAAGAAGTATAGGGTAGCCGTTTTTGTAATGCAATTCTGGCATGTAATCAAAATTCATCCCATAAATTCCAGCGATAAACGTTAGCGGTATAAAAATGGAAGACATGATGGTTAGCACTTTCATAACTTCATTCATTTTATTGCTAATACTTGTCATGTACATATCCATTAAACCCCAAACCATTTCACGATATATTTCGGTGTTTTCGTTTACCTGAATGGTATGGTCGTAAACATCTTGAAAGAAAGGCAATGTTTTTGGATTAATGAGTTTATGCTCACTTTTTTCAATGCGATTTATAATATCGCGAAGCGGAAAAACAGCACGACGAATTCTTAGTATTTCACGTTTTAAATCTTGAATCTGATTAGTAACCTGTTCTTTGGCGTTGCCATTAAATAATTCGTCTTCTAAATCTTCTATTTTTTCGCCTATGGCTTCAATGACTAAATAATAATGATCGACTACACTATCTATTAAAGCATATAATAAATAGTCGGAGCCCAAAGACTTAATGCGACCTTTGCCATGGCGAAGCCGATCTCGTAACCCTTCAAATACATCACCTTCGGCCTCTTGAAAGGAAAGCACATAATTATGGCCCAGAATAAAACTAATTTGCTCAGAATTTAAACCCAGCTTATCGTCGTAGCTTAACATTTTCATGCTTATGGCTAGGTAATTTTCAAATTCATCAATTTTTGGGCGTTGCGAAATATTGGCAATATCTTCAAGAATAAGCGGATGTATTCCATAATGCTTACCCATTTTTTCGATGGAATCTGTATGATTTAAACCGTTTATATTAATCCAAGTCACTTCGTCTGTAGATTCCGATTTATAGCCAAAAGCATCATCAATATTAGTTAGTTCTTTTTCAGAAATGTGATTTGCACTGTAATTAAAAACTTCAATAAATAAAGATTGAGACGATTTTTGTCCCGTATACACAATTGTTCCAGGTGCTAAGCCCGGCTTTTGTTTATTCCTTTTTGTTCTCGGTTTTTTTTGCATACTGTAACTAACTCAAATTAAATGGCATCGTTACCATCGATTATTGCATCCTTTTGAACTAAAGTTACGGCTTTTTGTAATATTAAGTTATTCGGATACGTAACTAAGTTGCCATTATCTAATCTAAGGTGTAATTGGAATGCACGGATATCTTCAATAACAGCTTCAATAGGGA
Source organism: Formosa sp. F44 (assembly GCF_056238645.1). Next base: position 1,138,839 of record NZ_JBWDLJ010000001.1, on the reverse strand, counting down.
AGTCTTTATCATGAATACTTATTTTGTCCCCAACCTTATAAGGAAACGAGAAAAACATTATGACTCCGGAAGTAATATTACTTAATATAGACCAAATGGCAAATAAGGCAATACCTATAACTGCAAAAACAGATGAAAAAACTAAAGCTAAATCTTCCGGTTGCGCTCCCATTATTATAGAAAGAAATAAGAGTCCTATAAAGAACAAGGTAACAGTTGAATAACGCTGAATAAGATGAATTCGAGCTTCGTTAATACCACTCTTTCTACCAATTTTCTTGATTAGTATAATAGAAATATATCTAATAATCAGGAGTATAAGTAGTAAAATAATACTTGAAACAATAACCTTAAAATGATTTTGAAAAAACATATAATGAAATGGAATTTAATGAAACAAAGATAGGCTAAGGAAACTACAATTTATAATATAATTGCAATACCATTTTGTTTAAAATACGATATATGGCAAATATGGAAAGTCCTCTACTATGAAAGTAAATGCCTTGAAATTAGAATAGTAGTTTGTAAATATAAATACAGTAATGTTCTAAATGATTTATATAATAAAGCATTGAGATTTTAACAACTAGAGATCTTGTTGTTAAAACTATAGAATAGAAGAATTAGTTAATGCGGCATATTACAGTTGGAATGTCTTTTGGTCTCTGTATGTTGTAGAAAAGGATGTTATTTACATTTCAAATCTTTTAATTCTTAATGATAAGTCTTTAGGATCAAAGGGTTTAGTGATAAAATCGTCTATACCTAAAGAAAAAGCTTCTAAAACTACGTCTTCTTCACCTAGAGCTGTTAAAACAATAATTTTTATGTGATCGTCGTAATTTTCCTTAATCCAAGTTACAAGTTCTAGTCCAGAAACATGTGGCATCATAAGATCTGTAATAACTAAGTTTGGAGTTTCGTTTTTAATTTTTTCAATAGCATCACTTCCATCGGTGGCAACAGTAATAGTGTAACTACTATCTTTTAAACTGTGTTTAATTAATTTTCTAATAACGTCACTGTCATCAATAACCAATATTTTCATAGAACAGATTTTTTAAGATTTTATACAAAAGTATATAATTACGTGCTACTTTTTTTACTAAAATGGAAGATAATCTTTTATTTAAGTAGTTGAACGTGTTTGTTTTATTTGTATATTTATGAATATATACATTGCAACAGCTTTTCGGAGGTGTAGAATTTTAATAAAATTCGGCAGTATAGAACACGTTAATCTCTTTAATTTTTTAATACTTTATTTTGAAAAAGGAAATACAAAAAGAAAAAGAGTTACAGAAAGAATTTTGGAAAATTGGGAAAACAATTTTTTGGAGTATGATAGCTGTAATCTTATTTACAATTTTTTTAGATGTTATAATTTTAAGTAAAAATTGGTTAGACTTTGTCCTTCTAAAATTATTTTTACTAGGTTTCTTTTATTTTACTTATAATTTTTTCACGCAAAGGTACAAAACACCTAACCTTTTAATTCATTTAACACTATTCTCTTTTAATTTTTTAACATTAGTATCTATTTCAGACTCCGGAACTGAAAACAGAATGGTTTACACGTCCTTACTTATAGCGTTGTTTGTTGCTTTTAATACGTTTGCTATATGGTCTATAATAAATAGCTTTATTCAGTATTTGCTAGTTATTGTTACTTTTCTTGTTTTAGTCTACATGGGGGAAATTACAGAACCATATCAAATTTTAAACAATGGGGGATATCTGTTTTTGCTACTAGGTTTTATGAGTTTTTTCTTTCCCAAGGTAAGAAAGAGTATGATAATAGAGCGTATTGGGGTGCAGCTAAGAGCAGACGAGAAAATTAAGTATTTAGGAGGGGAGTTGTCTGAAGTACAGACGAGTTATAAATCGCTTCAAAATAAAGTGATTAAGAAAGAAAATGAAGCTAAGTTTTTGTTTCAACAAATTAGTAACGATTTAAATAAAATTAATGAGGTTGTTACTGAAATAGAAGGTGATACAACCGAAGAAAAAAAGAGGAAAATTCAAAAATTAGACGACTTAATTCAGAATTTAAGAAATCAAAGTTCGGTGTATTTTAGACCGATTAATTTAGAGACCAACAAAAAGAATTACTCTACAGATAAGGTAGACGTTTTAAAAGTCTATCAAAATGTTATTAAATCCTTTACGAGTCAGATAGAAGGGAAGCATATTAATTTTATAGAACAGTTAATTGCCGTCAATCCGCAAATTATTGGTAATAAAAAGATTTTCAATACGATACTTTATAATATTTTAAATTTTATGGTCATTTTCTCTGATGAAAATGACGATATCGTAGTAACTATAGATACAAATACAAAAGATACCATATTTAGTGTAGCAAACAAAACAAGTGGTATAAATACTTCAGAAATAGAATCTTATTTTAGAGATCTTGAATTTGTAAATTACGATTATAAAAAACACAGTGATAGTGTAAAAATAGGACTAAGAATTTCTAAACAATTAACGGAAAAAATGAATGGATATTTTAGTTATGTGTCTTCAGAAAACATGGGATTCGAACTTAAAATTCAGTTCAAAACATTTAAACAAAACTAGGTGATGATGAAAAATTATTATTTTATTGCATTAACAATCTTGTTAAGCTTACAAACAACTGGATATGGTCAGGTTGTAGAGCATTTTAAGGCATACGATTATGCCGAGGAAATAACCATAGACGGCTCTAAGGGTATAGAAAATATTTACATTCCGGTTAACGAGAATATTGATGTACTTAATAGTTATATTAATTTAGAATTTACCTGTTCTAGTGTCCTTAATTTTGATCAAAGTTATATTTCTATTCTGCTGGCCGATACACCTATAGAAACACGATTTTTAAAAGATCAAAACCAAATCGTTAGTTTTAAAATCCCTGTTAAAGAGAAGTATATTGTTTCTGGGTTTATAAAATTAACTGTAAAAACCAATTTAAGAATTGGTGATGATATTTGCGAAATATATTCTGAAGGTGGTTTTTGGGTTAAACTCACCGATAATTCCTTTTTCTCTTATAACGTTTTGCCTAGTAAGAAAACGGTTATAGACAAAACAATTAGTTTTATAATTCCAGATCTTAAATATATTGTTTTAGGCAAAGACAATGATATCAATAATATTCAGTATGCCTCTTATATTAAGTTTTACTTAAAGCGTGTTTATGGTTTAGAGCTAGAGATTAAAAGTATTGAAGACTTTAGCGACAGTGTGCTTGGTAATGCCATTGTATTAATGCCTTTTAATACGTTAAGCGAAAAAATATCAAGTAAGCTTCCTGATTTTAAGAGTGACGATGCTGGTTTAATCAGTGTTTTTAAAGATGAGTATAAAGATTCTAAAACCTTAGAAATTTTTAACGGACTAAATATTGTAGTCACCGGAAAAACAGAGTTAGGATTTAGTAAAGCCGCAAATATTATGTTGCAAAAGCATTTACTAAATTCGTCTTATGTAGATTATGTATTTGTAAATAAGCAAACTAAATTATTAGATATTCCAGAAAGAAAAGATTACGACCCTATTTATTTTAAAGAATTAGATGCACAAAATGGTGTTTTGGAAGGAATAGGATATTTACGTTCTAATATCTCTATTCCAAGAGCTAAATTTGGATCTAACGTTAAGAAAATGAACGTTAGTATTAAAGGTAAATACAGACCTTTAGACGATAAGGAACACGGTTATTTTAATTTATATTTTAATGATAATTTTTTAACTTCTTATAAATTAGATAATACGGGCGAATTAAATATCGATTTCGATTTTGACGATCTTGTAATGGAGCAAGATAACAATTTTAGATATGAGTTTTATTTTATACCTAAAGGTGGTTTGTGTGAAATTGCTCCAGCAAATTTTTACGGTCAGATAGACAATGTGAATTCCTACTTTAAACCGGTCGGATATGATGTGTCATCATCTTTATCATTTTTTAGATTTCCTGAAAACTTCCAATCAAAACCATTAGCGATTTATACCGATTTAGGTGCCGAAGATAAATTAGTGGGTACACTATCGGAATTAATAGACATTATTAATCCAGGAGAAGCAGGATTATTAGGGTTTATTTACCCTCAAATAAAAGTTGCCAATTTAAACGATATTAAAGCAGATTCGGAAACGTCTAAAATTATTATTAGCGCGGATGGCGATAAATTTACTGAGTTTTACGGAGACGCAGCATTTATAAAATTTAAAAACAACACGGTAGAATACGATTCGGAAGAGTTTAGTCCGCTTCTAAAAGAATTTAGTTTCTTATTTAATGTAGAGTATCAAAAAGAAATGGGATTCAATCAGCTTTTCTATTATAACGATTCTCCTGTAATGTTAATTAACGTTCCTCAAGATTATAAAGAAAGCACCTTATCATCTTTAGTTTCTAATATTAGAGAACAAACCATTTCAAATACAGGAAATGTAATTGTTGCAGAGAACGATGATGCTTACTTTTTCGATTTAAGAGTAATTCAAGATAATCAAGACAAAACGAAATTAAATTCCGAACTAAACGAGTTTTGGGGTAAATACAGACTGTTTATTGTAGCTGTCTTATTAATATTAGTAATATTAATTTTAATGTTTATTTATCAAAAATCTAAAGAGTCTAAAGCAAAAATTAAAGATGAAAATTAAAATTGTTAGTCTTCTTTTGGTTCTGAATGCATGCATATGCTATTCACAAACCCCAGTGTTACCAGTAGAACAACCGGAGGCACAAACTGAAAATTTATGGTTTCAAGGCGAAAACTCTTGGTTAGAAGGTAAAGGAGAGGTTTTGTTATCTCCATACGTGTCTCATTATTATACCGATACCAAAAGAGATGAAAATGGTAATAAGTCTGATTTCGATAATAATGGTTATTACGAAAACTATACCTATAAACTGTATTTTTCGACCGCTTTAATAAGTCATAAACTAAGTTTAATAGGAACACTTCCTTATGTGAAAAGCACCTATTCAGACGATTTTACTTTAGATGAAAATAGTGAGTTTGGCGATATGGAATTAGGGGTAACCATGCATTTAAAAAACATGGGTAAATACCACTATTTAACGGGGTCGTTTACAACCATTATTCCCGCATATAGCAATGACGAGAATCCGTTTACAGGCTTTGGAAAAGTAGGAACCGAGTTAAGAGTTGGTATTTCAGGAAACTCGGAGTGGATGGGAATTAACGATAATTTTCATGAATTATCACTTGGTGTAAAAAAGTTTTACGATGGCGGACCATTACAATTTAAATTATATGGGACACAAGGATATAGAATTACGGAAAAATTTGTGGTCTTAGGGAGTTTAGAAGTGCTATTGTCTAGAGGGGACGATTTTACAGTGTCTCAAGATAATATTCAAGTAACTACAGATTTCGATTATATAAAAGCAACCCTAAATTTAGGGTATGAGTTTAATCCTAGATTTGCTTTATATGCTGGAGGCTTTACAGATTTATACGACAGAAATGTGTCTATTGGTAGAGGATGGCAAATATTTAGTGTTATAAAACTATAATTGAATGGCAAGTTTTAATATTAACATACACAGAAAAGAATTATTTATTGAAAGTAACTTGCTTAGCGGTAAGCAGGTGTCTGAAATCGAACGCTTTAAAGTTAAATTAAATAAATCTTTTCTTAAAACAGCGCTTAATCATGGTTTTGTATCTCGTTTTCACTACAATAAAGTATTAGAAGGCTTTAAACTGCCTACTTATAACATTAACTGTGATACTATAGAGGAATACAAATCTTTTTCTGATACGCACGAGCGTTTTACGCTGTTTTTAGACACGTTAATATTTCCCATTGAACACAATAATAAGACTGCATTTGTTGTTGCAGATCCTTCCGATATTAACAATATTAGATTAGTCGAAGAAGAGCTAAACGTTACAGTTTCGGAAATTTTTGTGACCAATGAGCTGGATTTAATAAAGGCACTTCATATAAAATATGGGGGAGAGATTTTACATAAATCAGTTTTCCATTTATACGAAAACGATCCTAATAGTTGTGCTATTGAAACCTTTACAAAGAAGCAAGTCATTGCTTTAGGTGTTATGTTTTTGGTTTTTTTAGTGTTTTTATATTTCAATTTTATTGACACATTAATTGGAGCCAACTTATTATTAAACCTATTTCTATTATACTCCATCCTGTTTAAATTCATGCTTACTATTTACGGTTCTAAAACAGAGTTAGAGAGCAAAGTCAGTAAAGAGGAAATTGAATTAATTAAGGACAAAGATTTACCTATTTATACCATTCATTTACCGGTGTTTAAAGAGTCTGAAGTTATTCAGAAACTAGTTTGGAACTTAAATAATCTAGATTATCCCATTGAAAAGTTAGATGCAAAATTGTTAATTGAGTCGGATGATGAAATGACATATAATGCAATTAGAGAAATGAAATTTCCTACTAATTTTGAACCGGTAATTATTCCTTATGCGCAACCTAAAACTAAGCCTAAAGCCTGTAATTACGGATTGTACTTTTCTAAAGGAAAATATTTAACAATATATGATGCAGAGGATATTCCGGATAGTGATCAATTAAAACAAACCTATAAGTTATTTCAAAAACTTCCAGAAGATTACATCGCGATACAGTGTGCCTTGAATTACTTTAACAAAAATGAAAATTTTTTAACCAAAATGTTTACTCTGGAGTATTCTTATTGGTTTGATTATATGTTGCCAGGTCTGGATAATCTTAGAATTCCAATTCCGTTAGGAGGAACAAGTAATCATTTTAAGTTTGATAAACTTATGGAACTTGGAGGTTGGGACGGTTTTAACGTTACCGAGGATGCCGATCTAGGTTTGCGATGTTATGCAAAAGACTATAAAATTACAGTACTTAACTCAACGACATACGAAGAAGCGAATAACGATTTTTTTAACTGGATACGTCAACGTTCGCGATGGATTAAGGGGTATATGCAAACGTACTTAGTACACATGCGTAATCCTATAAAATTGTATAAATCTATTGGAACTAGAGGGTTCTTTGGATTTCAATTTTTTATAGGAGGAACGGTGTTTACATTTTTAAGTTATCCTATACTATTGCTTTTTTTACTGATTTATATATTTTTCCAAAGCAAATGGATAGAGTTACTATTTCCAGATTGGTTAATTATTATTTCTATAGTAAATTTTACCTTAGGAAACTTAATTATGATTTACACAAATATGATTGCAATTTTTAAGCGCCAATCATATTCTTTAATAATATATGCTTTAGCGAATCCTGTGTATTGGCTTATGCACTCAATTTCTGCTTACAAAGGCTTACATCAGTTAATAACCAAACCTTTTTATTGGGAAAAAACTAATCACGGTTTAACTAAAAAGAAGAATTAAAAGCGGTATGGATAAAATTAAGTCAAAGAGTGCTACGCTAGTCTTTTTTATAATCTGGTTTATTTATATAGCTTTTTTCAGTTTTATAATAACAGTAATACGCGAAACAGGCTATTTAAATTTTGAACCACTATTTATTACTAGTCATATTAATACCTTATTCCAAGGTGGCGAGTTAGTCAAAAACTTTTTCTTGTCTTACCCGTTAATAACTAATGTCTTATCTTATCCTTTTTCTATATTTAGTCCTGAAGATGCACCGTTTTTTGCATCTGTATTTTACATGTCGCTTTTTGCGACTACCGTTGTTACTGTTGTAGGGAAGGAAAAGAATACTGTAATTAAAGGACTCTTGTTTTTATATTTCTTGTTTAGTCCAGTTACTATTTATGCGGCCACATCAGGAACTTCTGTTTATGCCTTTCTTATACTGTATTTTTTAATTTTTTACTACTTGTTTAATTATATTAAAAAATTCACTACCTATCATATTACTATACTTAGTATCATTTTAAGTTTAGCCGTTTTTCTGGATTATAGAATTTTATGGTTGTTAATTCTGTTATTATTATATGCATTTGTGTTTAGTATTTTCGGAATAAAAGGATTAAGATCTGCAAACATTATTATTAAGTATGTTAAGATTACACAGCACCATTCATTAAGACGAAAGCTAAGAGGGCGTTTAGTTTCTATGGTGTTTATTATTGGTTTTTTTCCCATTACAACATTACTCTTATACTTATTCATTAACTATTTAATGGGGAATGATTTCTTTTATTTTTACGATTCATTAGATACAAGATGGAATGGTAATAGCTTCCTGAGTTTATTAGAAACAGATTCTCTTGCAGGCTTAAATAATAGAACGGTTAACGATTTTTCGTTCATTCATATTGTGATTTATTTACTGCCTATTTATCTCTTTGAATTAATTACACATTATAAAAAAGGATTAAAAGTTTTTATTTTAGTCTTGGCACCTATACTGTTGCATCTTTTGGTAAGAGATAGTATTGTAGATTATATGAGTTTGTCTTACTATTCAATACTTATAGCTTGTGGTTTAGCGTCTATGGCCACAACAACTGAAACCTTTTTTAATCTAAAAAAATTAAGCTATATATTTTATGCTTGCTTATTTGTAGGAAGTATTTATGGGGAATATTTATATATAAAAAATTCGTCGTTTACTTCAGAACAAATCTATTATAAGAGTGTAGTCGAGCAGGAGCAGAATCCTGTTTTATTAGAATATAAAAAAGCTGGAGAGTTTTTAGCTTCAAATACGCCTGAAAATTCTGTTGTATTATCTGATAGATCAATCCTGTATCCAATAATAGCCTATAATAATAAAAATAACTTTTTCATATCTAACAGTTCGGCAGAATTTGAAAAAGCAATTTATTATCCCGATAATCACTGCGATTACATTATTGTTACCAACACAAAATCGCCCTATCATTTTTTAGATAAAGTAGCGACCAATTTAAATTTTAAGAAAAATAATGGATTTAGTATGTATTCTATAAGGAGTAAAGTGGTTTACTATTCAGATACTTTTTCTATTGTAAAGGTTATAAACTAGTTGGCAATAAGCTGAAAAAAAATGAAAACTGAATGGAAACATCTGATTGGATTGCTTTAGGAGCATCTTTTATTTCATTGATTGCAATAGTAGTTTCGGGAATTGCATTATGGAAAACTCATTACGTAAAATTTAGTCCTTTAGTTTCAGTTGGAACTTGTAGATTAAGAATATACCCAATCAAAAACGGAGATAATAAATGGTATATATCAAGTTTTGATATTCCAATGAGTTTTACGAATGAAGGAGCTCAAGCTGGAAGAATCAATGACATTAGAATTAAAGTAACTTTTCCAAAACTCCCAATTGACGGACATTATGAAATGTTTTATCCGAAATGGGACGTAAACGGTAAAGAGTTATCCGAAAATAGATTCTTCTGGATTGAAAATTCGGTTAAAGAAGACTGGATGGCATTTATTATTCTACCGAAAGAAACTAAAAACAAACATCTAGTATTCGAAACAAGATGGGATGAACCAGTTATTCAAGAATCTATTGAATGTGAACTTCAAATTAAATATGATTCAAAAGAAAATTGGAAATCCATTAATAAGTGGAATTTCAGATTGACAAAAAGACATTGGATAGATATGGCCGAAAATGGAAGTTCTTATGGTGTTTCTTCAAGTTTAAAAAACGATAAAAAAGACTTCATAAACCCAGAAGACTTGCATAAATACACAGGAATTAAAGAACCAATTGAAAGTGAAGAAATAGATTCAACACCATCTTATTTAGATTATAAAAAGAAATAAAGCCAGTTGCCAACAACATATATAATTTATTGCTAGTTCTAGCTTACTTACGAAAATCCTCGCGGATTTTCTAGTTGGTTTTTATTTACTAAATTCAGTGCTTAAAACACGCAACAAATCATATATAAAACCATTATAAGCAATCTAAAATATTAATGTTGTCTGTTATTCCAAAGTTCCCTTGATACTCCCATAGGTAGCATTTTATATTATGGGATTTAAAGATATCAACAATATCTTCAAAATATTGACATCTATACTCCGGGGCAATAGTATTAATGGCCCCAAATTCTGTACACCATATGTCCACATTATTTTGGTTTGCCCAATTAACAATAATATCTATTTTATGACTTAAGGATGTTTTATTAGCCATGTCTTTATAGTCATTATAGTTAACCTCTCCAGGCGTGCCCAAAGCTTCGGGAGCCATATTTGGCATCTTACTGGGGTTATAAGGATAAGGAATACCTATCGTTTTAGTTTGATTTCCCACCCAATCGGCACCTTGATGGGTGAATATAAATGGTTCATAAAAATGGAAAACATAAATAATATTATCAAACGGGAATGGTTTTTTTCTAGATAGTTCATAGATGCTGTTATAATTTGTTGCACCTATAAGTATTTTCGTGTCTTGGTCTTCTGCTCTTATTTCAGAAATAATTTCAGGGACTACAGCGTCCCATTGTTCGGGATATAAATTGGGTTCATTTACAAGTTCGTAGTACACATGATTGGAGTACTTTCTTAAAGCTCTACTAATAAGTCTCCAATTGTTTTTTATAATATTTACATTGGTGAAATTAGTCTCTTTGTTAATCGTGTGATCAAAATAACACACAATTAGCGTCATGTTTTTTTTCTTAATATATTTTGCAATTCTACGTAGGTCTCTTAAATATCTATTTTCTGATTCTTGTTTAAATTGATACTCAAAAGAAACCGGCAGTCTTATATCGTTAATACCACGACTATGAATTTCATCAATTTCGTCAATTATGTCTTTATAATTTAAGGTTTTTCCTTCCCAGTACCGTTCGTAACCGGTTAAGTTTACACCAATATTAGGTTTGCTATTTTGTGCTTGTGCCGTTATCATCATTAATAAAAGAAGCAGAGTATATATTAATCTTAACATAATTATGTTATCTAAATTGAAGGTGTAAAGATATTATTCTTTTTCTTCTAATATGTTAGATAAGTTTAAGTTATATGCATGTGTAACAAATCAACATTAGGTTTAAGATGCTTTCTTAAGATAATTCATTTAAAATACGGGAAATACGTAGCGACAGGTTTTTTTTAGGAATGTTATAAATAGAATTATTTACGATACCATTTCGTTTAAAACGCGATACACCACATCTGTAGGAAGTCCCATAACATTAAAATAAGAGCCTTCTAGTTTAGTTACGCCTATATAGCCAATCCATTCCTGAATGCCATAACCTCCGGCCTTATCGAAGGGTTTAAAGTTTTTTAAGTAGTAGTTAATCTCGTCGTCTGTAAGTATTTTAAAAGTAACTTTTGTAACGGAATTTACGGTCTTTTCGAAGTCCAATGATGTAAAACAAACCGACGTAATAACTTCATGTGTTTTATTGCTTAAAGATTTTAGCATATTAAAAGCTTCGTCCGTGTTTTTTGGTTTTCCTAAAGCGGTTTCATTATTCCATACAATGGTGTCGCTAGTAATTAAAATGTCTTTAGGTTTTAAATCTGTTTTAAAAGGAAGCGCTTTAAGCTGTGCTAAATAATCACTAATTTCAAAATGACGTAACCGTGGTGGAAATACCTCGTCTACTGGCTTTAATACAATTGAAAAATCTAAACCTAAATCTTTAAAAAACTGTTGCCTTCTAGGAGATCCAGAAGCTAAAATTATGTTATAATTACTTATATTTTTATGAAGCATTATAGTTGAGTTAAGGGATATAAAAGTAAGGATAATACGCCTGTTAACATAACTAATTTTAGCGCATTACTAATTTTGTGATAGTCCTTTTTCGATTTCGCACTATAAAGTTCAAAGAGTATGTAAAGCAAAGGTCCTATTATTAAAAAGATAAAATAAGCAACTTTTAAGGGGTCGCTGTATAGGTAGATAATTACGTTATAAATTAAGGATATTAACGGAGCACAGGTTAATATAAGTGCAATTTTAGATGCTCTACTTCTCCCTATTGAGATGGGTAAGGTTTGCATTCCAGACACGTAATCACCATTTATATCTTCTATATCTTTTACAATTTCACGGATAAAATTGAGGAGAAAAGCCATACCTGCATAGCCCATAATCAGTTGGAAAACCATCCGTTGATTGGCTTGATTTTCGAAGGTTATTGCAGGAATTAAATCGAATAGTCCAACAATAATTAGACTTAAGCCCACTAAAATGGAAATAATAATATTTCCTATAATACACGTGCGTTTTAAATAACTAGCGTATAAATAGAGTAGGACGGAGATAATAACAAAAAGCGCGAAAAAACTGCTTTTCTCGATGGCATGAGATAAATAAAATCCCAAGCCAACGCCAACAACATTTAATGCAATAAATAAATTATAAGCTGTAGTTTCCGATAGCGATTTACCAATTATTACCCGATGGGGTTTGTTTACGGAATCGGTTTCTACATCGTAAATATCGTTTATAATATTTCCTGCAGAGGCAAGACATATTGTGGCCAATATAAGCATGGCAAATTGCCAATCGAGTAAGGCCGTGTCTACATTAAATACAGGAAATAAAGCGTATTTAAGCAGGGTTTGAACAAGAACAAGGAGTAATAGGTTTTTCCAACGAATCAGGTTTAACACCTTCATGTTAGTCGTATTTCGAGTTAAAATTACCACTCCAATTACCTTGTACTTTAAGCACTTGTTCAATAACATCTCTAACGGCACCTTTGCCACCATTTTTATGAGATACGTATTTCGATATGTTTTTAATTTCGGGAACGGCATCTTGTGGACAAGTTGGTAAACCTACAACAAGCATCACTGGGAAATCTGGAATGTCGTCGCCCATGTAAAGTATGTTTTCTGTTTTAATATCATGTTTTTGAACATACTCATCTAACTGATCTAGCTTATTATGTGCTCCCAAAAAGATGTCGGTAATGCCTAAGCCTTCTAAACGTTTACGCACCCCTTCATTAGAACCGCCCGAGATAATACAAATTCTATAACCGGCATCTATCGCAGTTTTTAAAGCGTAACCATCCTTAATATTCATAACTCTAAGCATTTCTCCTGTCGTGGTTACTGTGACGTTTCCATCGGTTAAAACACCATCCACATCAAAAATAAAAGTGGTTATGTGTTCTAAATATTCTTTATAGCTTTTTTCTTCCATGAGTTTCTGTTATTGATTCGGTTAATAGCTTATAGATTGCTTTATGTTGCGGGTTTTCTATTAAATTTAAATGCTTCTTAATGGTTTGCTTGTCACCGCGAGTTGCCGGTCCGGTTTGCGCCATATAGGGCGACATATTCTGAATTTTTTTAGCTGTTTCTAGAATTAATGGTTTTAAAACATCAAATTCTATTTGATTGGCTTCAGTGATTTCGTGAGCAATACGATACATCTGATTGGTAAAATTGTTAGCAAATACGGCCGCGATATGCAAGCGTTTACGTTGTTCTGTAGAGACTTTATAATCCTGACTCCCAATAGCATGTGCTAATGTTTTTAGTAATTTATAATCCGCTTTTTTCAAAGCTTCAATACACAACGGAATAGTGCTAAAATCTATAGTGGCATCTTTAGTAAAGGTTTGCAACGGATAAAAAACGCCACGCCTATGCTTAGCATCTAAGTCGTAAAGACTAGCGGTACCGGATGTGTGCACTACAAGACGGTCTTGAAACGGTAACGCTTCAGAAACAGTGGCAATGGCATCGTCACTAACGGCCATAACGTAGAGGTCTGCTTCGACTAATTCTATAAGGGAATCGGTAACAGATACTTCATTTTTATAGGTAGAAATTTTATCAACATGCCTATTGTACCATTGTGTTACAGTAATTGCATCAGAATTATGAAACACTTTATATAAATGAGTGGCGACATTTCCTGCGCCAAGTAATACGACTGAAATCATCCTGCTAAAATACATTTTTTAAAAATATTTTATGGCTATAGCTAGATAAATTCAGTAATTAGCACGTCAAATTCACTTATGCAGGAGTTAAGTAGCTTCTTTTGTTTTATGTAAACTATATTTGCGATTCACTTTATAAGAATTTAAATTTTAAAGTAATGGATGTTATAAAATCTGATATTAAAAATCGCGAAGATGTCCATAAACTGGTATCTGCGTTTTACGATAAAATTAGAAAAGACAATTTTTTAGGGCCTTTTTTTGAACCCATTATTACCGATTGGCCAGAACATATCGATCGGTTAACGTCGTTTTGGGAATCGAGTTTGTTTTTAAAAACAAAATATTACGGCAATCCATTAGAGACACATATTAGAGTAGACGAAGAAAATAACAATGCAATTTCCGAACAGCATTTTGGCGCTTGGTTAAACCTTTGGTTAGAAACAATCGATCAGCTTTTTGAAGGCGATATTGCTAATAATGCGAAGCAAAGAGCTCGTAAAATGGGGACATTTTTATACTTAAATATCTTTCAAGCAAGACAAAATAAAGAATAGCATTTAGTCATCTTAAAATTAGGTTAATTTTAACAGTCTTTGCGTTTAATACGTACCCAACAACCGAACAAAAAGCACTAAATTTGCGCACTTAAAATCAAGAGAAACCGCTATGCAAAACAAACTTGCCAAGATTCTTTTTTCCACACGTTTAACATCCATATTGTTTATAGTTTTTGCTGCAGCCATGGCTATCGGTACATTTCTTGACGCTGGACAAGACACGTCTCCAACACCTTATTCTAGAAATTTAATTTATAATACTTGGTGGTTTGAAGCCATTATGGTTGTTTTCGTAATTAACTTTATTGGGAATATTAAACGTTACCGTTTGTACAAAAAAGAAAAATGGGCATCTTTAGTGCTTCACTTATCTTTTATTTTAATCCTTTTAGGTGCTTTTATTACTAGATATATTGGTTTTGAAGGGATGATGGCCATTCGAGAAGGCGCCACAGAAAACACATTTTTATCTCAAAAAACGTATATCACTGCATTTATAGATGGTGATTATATGATTGATGGCGTACCACAACGTTTGCCACTAGAAGAGGAAGTCGATTTTTCTAAACGATTAGACAATTCTTTTAAAATTGAAACAAAATACGACCAACAGCCGGTAACCATCGAAATGACCGATTTTATTGGTGGGGCAGAGGAAGATATTATTCCAGACGAAAATGGGGAATCGTATTTAAAGCTAGTCGAAGCTGGAAACGGACAACCTCACAATCACTTTTTAAAATCTGGAGAAGTTCAGAGCATTCATAGTTTATTAATTTCTTTAAATAAGCCTACAGATGGTGCTATTAATATTAGCACTACCGACGAGGGTATTTTTATAGATTCTCCTTTTGAAGGCGAATATTTAACCATGGCCACTATGGCAACGGGGAAGTTGGTAAAAGATAGTTTACAACCTTTAATTCTACGTTCACGTTATGTTATTGGAGATATGCAACTTGTATTTCCTAAACCAGTGGTAAAAGGTACTTTCGGAATTGTTAAAAAAGCAGAATTTCTTAAAAACGATGAAGATGGCGTTATTCTTAATGTAACTGCAAACGGAGAAACTAAAGAAGTTGGATTATTAGGCGGGAAAGGTTCTAACGGTGCTTTTAAACAAGTGCAAGTTGGTGGTTTAGATTTCGCCTTAAAGTACGGGTCTAAAGTTATCGAACTTCCGTTTAGTGTAAAACTTAACGATTTTGAAGCCGAACGCTATCCGGGAACTGAAAATAGTTACTCTGCCTTTTCTAGTCAGGTAACTGTTATAGATGAAGAAGAAGGCGATTTTGATTATAAGATTTTTATGAATCATATTTTAGATCACCGCGGCTATCGCTTTTTTCAATCTGGATTTGATCCTGACGAAAAAGGAACAATTCTGTCTGTAAATCATGATTATTATGGCACACTATTTACGTATATCGGTTACTTCTTATTGTATTTTGGGATGTTAGCAACACTAGTTACTAAAGGAACGCGATTTGGAGATTTACGTAGAAAACTTGATAAAATAAAAGCGAAGAAAGCCAAATTGCTTTCAATTTTACTATTGTGTTTTGCATTTAACGGATTTGCACAAGGACATTCGGACAACGATGGACATGCACATGGAGCAAAGCCAACAAAAGCGCAAATAGATTCTATTCTAGTTGCTAATAAGGTACCACAAGATCATGCCGATAAATTTGGGCACATGGTTATTCAGGATATTGGCGGGCGTATGATGCCTGTTAATACGTACGCTTCAGAGTTGTTACGTAAATTATCAA
Source organism: Formosa sp. F44 (assembly GCF_056238645.1). The sequence goes on along the minus strand of NZ_JBWDLJ010000001.1, from coordinate 1,122,646 downwards.
ATTCAGATACTTATGCAGGTTTAGATGCAGATCAGGTGTTTTTATCTATGCACGAAAGTCCGTTGTTATGGTATAATGTACCAATTGTATATTTAAAATATAAGAAAGCCGACTCGTTGCGTTCGATAATTGGGATTCCAAAAGATCAGAAATTTGCAACTTTAGCCGATTTCTTTACAGACCGTGGTGCATATAAATTAGGACCATATTTAGAAGAAGCGTATAAAGCACCAATTCCTAACGGATTTCAAAAGGAATTCAAGGAAACCGATCAGCATGTAAATTTATTATACAATACAATTGAAGGACGTTCATTGCGAATTTTTCCTATTCCAGATGATGAAAATAACAAATGGATCTCTTCAATAGAATATAAAGGAGGAACGCTTAAAGTTGAAGATTCTCTGTATTCAAATTTTATAAATAGTGGTTTTTCTGCCTATTTAATGACGCTGAATCAAGCAAAGAGAACAGGCGATTTTACCGATGCAAATAAGTTATTAGATGCTTTTCATAAAACACAAGAGCAATATGGTAGTGATGTCATGCTATCGGATGAAAAGATAAGAACTGAAATTTTATATAATCATTACGATATTTTTAAAAACCTGTTTAGTTATTATCTCTATGCTGGAATTTTAATGTTTACGATACTAATTGTTCAAATTTTTAAGAGCAAAAGTAAAGCCGTGAATGTAGGTGTTACTGTATTTAAATGGATTGTAGTTGCTTTGTTTGGGTTGCATACCTTAGGATTAATAGCACGTTGGTATATTTCAGGACATGCGCCTTGGAGTGATGCCTACGAGTCTATGATTTATGTAGCTTGGGCAACCATGCTGTTTGGATTACTTCTAGGAAGAAAAAGTGATTTAACCATTGCGTCTACAGCTTTGGTGACGTCAATGATTTTAATGGTGGCTCATTGGAACTGGATGGATCCAGCGATAGCAAACTTGCAACCGGTTTTAGATAGTTATTGGTTAATGATTCACGTGGCAGTAATTGTAGGAAGTTATGGTCCGTTTACTATAGGTATGATTTTAGGTTTAACCGTATTATTCCTAATGATTTTCACCAATAAAGAGAACAAAGATAAAATGCTGATTAATATTAATGAGCTAACCGTAATTAACGAAATGGCCTTAACCATTGGTTTAGTCATGTTAACAATAGGAAACTTCCTTGGAGGAATGTGGGCTAACGAAAGTTGGGGACGTTACTGGGGATGGGATCCTAAAGAAACATGGGCATTAATTAGTATTATGGTGTATGCGTTTGTAATTCATATGCGTTTAGTGCCTGGGTTAAGAGGCCGTTTCGGGTACAATTTAGCATCTGTTTTAGCATTTTCTAGTATAATGATGACCTATTTTGGAGTGAATTTTTACTTAGCAGGACTGCATTCTTACGCTAGTGGAGATCAGATTGTAAGTGTTAAATTTATCTTGATCACTTTAGGGATTGTCGCTGTAATAGCAGGCTTTGCTTATGTGAAATATGCTAAGTTTTATAAAAAGAGTAAATAATATAGTTTTAAATAAGTTGTTGTAGATAGTTAAAAACTAATCCACAACATATTGCAAGACCGAAGCTTAATAGGGTACCAATTAAAATGTATTCTGTTAATTTTCGGTCTTTTGCTTTCGATAAATCTCCAAAGCGAAATACCGATTTTGCTGTGATTAAAAACCCGATACCTGACCAGAAATTCATTACAATAAATAAGAACACAAATAAACGTTCTAACATGCCTATATAAGCACCGGCATCTTTTAAAGAGGCTTCATTATTTTCTTCTAATTGCCATTTAGAAATTATAATTTTCATAATTACAGAAGACACCACAGTTACAAATATTATGGAACAGATTAGGAGTAAGAATGTGGTGTTGTAAAATATATCTATAGAAATAGAACGTGGTTCGTAAATAGCTACAACACATGCTATAATAATAAGGTGTGCCAGTTGGTCTAAACAAAATAGCCAGCGGGAGTTTACTTTGGTGTTTAGATATAGTTTTATGGTATCGATTATAAAGTGAGAAAGTGTAATAATAAGTATGCCCCAGATGTAATTAAAGTCGAATTGAAGCACCACAAGTAACGTTATAAAATGAATCGCTATGTGAAAATATAAATATTTCGATTTTAGCTTACGGTGCTCTTTGTCTTCAACCCATTTTGTAGGTTGTAAAAGAAAATCACCAATTAAGTGGGCGAGTAATAGTTTTATAAAAAGCGCAATCATAGTGAGACATTTTTAGTGAAGAACTGTATCATTTTTAAAATTTCATCATAGCCCGCACGTTTTAATCCTTGACTAACATTGCCTTGAGTGCTTTCTGTTAATTCCGCCAGTTGCATTTGATTGTATTCGGGATGCGTAAGTGCTAATTTCAGTAACGATGCAGTGGTTGGGGTCCATGTGTTCATGGTGAGTAATGCTAATTCCAGCATAATGTTTATCGTGGTATCAAATTCTAGGTTGTCAGATTTTATAGCCAAATTTGTTTTTTTTAATTGCTCAAAACATTCGCCAGAGTATATAAACGCACTACCATTAGATTCGGTTATGCTATTAGCGTTGTATGTTTTTTCTCCAATACCAATGGCTAGTCTTACGTCTATAGATTTAAATTGTTTTATACCGGCCTTTATTAAAATGGCTGTTTTTAAGGCGCCTTTCGGAGAAATTTCTAGTTGAAAGCTATCGCCTCTATATATTTCCCATTGCTTAGGAGCTTGTCCGTAACGATTAAGGATCGCTTTTAATTCGGTAAGCCAGTCGCTTACATCTTGCGTTCTAGAGTTAATAATGTCTCCGGTTATTATGCCAATCATTTTTAAATGTCTTTTATCAAATATATTGGAATTTTTAGTAACTTCAAAATTATTAGCTATAAAACTAATAATTGACATTATTAGCTTAAAAGATTATATTTGTATTTATTAGCTCTAATACTAATATTTATCTGTAATTATAGCTTTGAGAAACTAGAGATTAAAAATATATTTGTCTAAAAAGAAAATTATGAAACTAATACAGGAATTTAAAGAGTTCGCGATTAAGGGAAACATGATAGATATGGCTGTTGGTATTATTATCGGAGCTTCATTTAATAAGGTAATCGATGTCTTGGTAAAACAAGTATTTATGCCACCGCTATCTTTATTGTCGGATGGTATTCACTTTCAAGATAAAGTATGGGTGTTAAGAGAAGCAGTAAATGATGCTAGTGGTGTTGTAGTGGCAGAGCAAATTTCTATAGGTTATGGTGCTTTAATTGAAGCTTTTTTAGATTTCATTATTATCGGTTTTACCGTATTTATTGTAGTGAAGTTTATGAATAGATTGCGAAACAAATCACAAGATCCAAAGAATAAAACGGTTGTAACCCCAAAAGATATTCAGTTATTGGCTGGAATTACAGATTTATTGGAAGAACAAAACGCCATGCTAAAAGGTAAAATGAAGTCATAAAAAAAACTACGAAGACACTAAGGTCATGATAGTTTTTTTCGAATTAATTAATAGCGCCTTTATATGGTTAATCTTTAATGTTGCTAATTAAAGATTACATAGTTAAAATTAACATTCCAAATATAGTCGACCTGTAGATTATATAAAATACCCAATTTTGGGTATTTTTTGGTTTATATGGTAATCTAGAAATAATAGTGATGATTAAATAATTTTATACCTTTATAAGATGAAAAATACTTTAATAATAGTGATTGCATTTATACTGTGTAGTTGTAAGCAAAACACAAAAGAAACGTCTATAGTGCCTAGTGAAGACATAAGTACCACGGTAGATAAAAGTAGTGCCTTAGAGAAGGAAACTATATATCAATTTAAGGTTCAGGATTTATACGGGAATCCGTTTGATTTTTCAACCTTAAAAGGCAAAAAAGTAATGCTGGTAAACACAGCGAGTAAATGCGGATTAACACCGCAATACGAACAACTTCAGGAGATATACGAAACCTATCAAGATCAAGGTTTTACTATTGTTGGTTTTCCTGCGAATAATTTTAAAAGTCAGGAGCCAGGAACAGATACCGAAATCGCAGCGTTTTGTGAGGCCAATTACGGTGTCACGTTTCCTATGATGAGCAAGATTTCTGTAAAAGGATCTGATATGGACGACGTTTATAAATTCTTAACCCAAAAGGAAAGAAATGGATTAGAAGATTCTGAAGTAGAATGGAATTTTCAAAAATATTTAATAGATGAAAATGGATATGTTGTTCGTGTAGTTGCACCAAAAACATTACCTACAGATGACTCAATTATTTCTTGGATAAAAAGCTAATATCATGACTAAAAAATTAGGATTACAAACCATATGTACCCATGTTGGGGAAGTAAAGGATGAACAGTTTAAAGGGGCTGTATCTCCCATTTATATGTCTACATCTTATCAGTTTGAAGACGTCGATGTAAAACGTTACCCACGTTATTTTAATACTCCAAATCAAGAATTCTTATCAAAAAAAATAGCGGCTTTAGAACATGCTGAGGCTGGAATGATTTTTGGTTCTGGAATGGCTGCTATTAGTACGGTCTTACTTGCCTTTTTAAAAACGGGCGATCATATAGTGGTACAAAACACATTGTATGGCGGTACGAGTAATTTTATACGTGAAGAGTTTCCTAAATATGGTATAGAATTTTCCTTTACAGATGGATATGAAGTTTCAGATTTTGAAGACAAAATACAAGAGCATACAAAAGTTATTTACATTGAAACACCGTCTAATCCACTATTAACCATTACCGATATAAAAGGCGTTGCTGCATTGGCTAAAAAGAAAGGCTTACTGTCTATTATAGACAATACATTTGCCAGTCCAGTGAATCAGAATCCAATAGATTTCGGGATCGATATCGTACTGCATTCAGCTACTAAATATCTTGGTGGTCACAGTGATATTTTGGCCGGAGCGGTAGCTTGTTCTAACGAGCACATGAAAATAATTTGGAACGTCGCTAAAAATTTAGGTGGTAGTTTAAGCGATTTCATGGTATGGATGCTAGAGCGTAGTATTAAAACATTAGTTCTTCGTGTAAAAGCTCAGAATAGAAATGCGAAGAAGTTGGCGAAGTTTTTAAATTCACATTCAGATATTAAAAATGTGTATTATCCAGGTCTAAAAAGTCATCCGCAGTATGCTTTAGCAAAATCTCAAATGAAAGGTTTTGGAGGTATGTTATCCTTTGAATTAAATGATGAACTAGATGCTTTATCATTTCAAAAAGCATTAAAATTAATAAAACCATCTATGAGTTTGGCTGGGGTTGAAAGTACCATGTTATCGCCATATAAAACGTCTCACGGATTATTAAGTCAGGAAGAACGAGACCGTATTGGGGTAACCAATGGTTTGATTCGTTTTTCTGTAGGAATAGAGACAAAAGACGATTTAATAGAAGATATTGAGCAGGCTATTAAAGCCGTAAAGAAACAGGCTAAAGTAGAAGCCTAATTATTAAAGGATAAAAGGCCTTTTAAATTAAAAAGAAGTAGATGAAATTAGATATACTTGCAATCGGGGCACATCCAGACGATGTAGAATTGGGATGTGGCGCAACCATTGCAAAAGAAATAGCCAACGGAAAAACAGTTGGAATTATAGATTTAACTCGTGGTGAACTAGGAACCCGAGGCACTGCAGAAACCCGTGATGCCGAAGCCAAAGATGCTGCTAAAATTTTAGGCGTTTCAGTGCGGGAAAATTTAGGCTTTGCTGATGCTTTTTTTGTAAACGATAAAAAGCATCAATTAGAAGTCATTAAAATGATTCGTAAATATCAACCGGATATTGTGCTTTGCAATGCAATAGACGATCGCCATATAGACCATGGAAAAGGTAGTAAATTGGTTAGCGATTCTTGCTTTTTAAGTGGCTTAAAAAAAATAGAAACAGAAGTAGGAGGTGAGCCTCAAATACAGTGGAGACCGCAACATGTGTATCACTATATACAATGGAAACCAATTACTCCCGATTTTGTTGTAGATGTTACAGGATATATAGAAACTAAAGAACAAGCTGTTTTAGCATATAAAACACAATTTTTTGATCCCGATAGTAAAGAACCAGAAACACCTATTTCTAGTAAAAATTTTACAGATAGTGTAAATTATCGTGCAAAAGACTTGGGACGTATGATTGGTGTGGAATATGCAGAAGGCTTTACGTCAGAGCGTTATGTGGCGGTGGAAAATTTATTTAAAATAAAATGATATTTTTTTTAAAAAAGGCTTGGAATTTCTATAAAATCTCTTAAATTTGCACACGCATTACAAAAATGCAGTTACATGGTGGTTGTAGCTCAGTTGGTTAGAGCATTGGTTTGTGGTACCAAGGGTCGCCGGTTCGAATCCGGTCTTCCACCCAAAAAGTAAAAGCCTTTCGATTTTTCGAAAGGCTTTTTTTGTGGATATAACTGTTGTATTCCTAAAATTCTAAGCGCTCGCCTTGCTCTGGAAATACCAAATCTAAACCCAAATTATTTTGAGCTTGTAATTGTTCAGAGATCTTCAGCATATGCTCTACAGGTGGCTTTTGGTGTATGATTATAGTTTTAAATCCCTTTAGAGCTTTTTCTCCTGTTAACTGTTGCAATACTTTAAGCTCCTTATAAAACCAATTAGGAGTCAAGTGCCCAAACAATGCTGTGTCGGCTTGTTCATTAGGGAATGACACTTCTATAAACATAGCACGTAACTGTTTCTTTTTAATTAATGGAGCGATGGCCATCCATAAATTTTTTAAATCGGCGCTTTTCTCTATTTTATCAGGACCAGTGTCACCTAAGTACAAGATGTAATCCTTCTGCTTTCTAATTAAAAAAGCGGTGCTCTCAAACGGACTCACATGACTAAGCGGAAAAGCTGTAACATACATATCTGTATTTGTAATAGGAACCTCTTGATGTATATTTAAAGTTTTAAAATGATATCGCTTTATTTGATAACCTGGACCTTCATCTCCGAAATTGGCCCATGTTTCACCATTAAAATAATGGTTCTGCATCATGCTCATACATTTTTGTGTGGCATACACTGTTTTCGAAGAATCGGCAGGAGAATTAATAATAAGCCCGGAAACATGATCTAAATGTGCGTGAGATATAAAATATCCTTTAATGTAGTTTCGTAACACATCGCTTGTAGATGTATTAAAGACCTTGTTTTTAACCGCCTTTTTAAGACCTGCATGAATGGTACCGGCATCTAGACATATAAAATCATTGGAGTTTACGGGAGCTACCATATAGGCCGATAAATTAGTTTCGTCTATACCACCTTTAACGCCTAATGGTATAACTTGAAATGCGGGAGCGCGTTGCGCTAAAAGAGTAAATGTGCAACATAATACACAAATAAAAAGGGATATAATACGTCTCATTATAGATGCTTTTAATAGGGATTAAGTGTAGTTTGTAAAATTAAAAGCTTAAACTTTATATTCATTAGTTTTTAATCAAAAATGCTAATGAATTAAGTGTCAATCTATAATGTTTATAAATATCTTAAATAATGTTAAAATTTATACCATATTATAAATTGTAATGTCTATTTTTGAATCATACCAATCAACTTACAAGCAAACTAACCATTAAAAAAAGCGTCATTTTTTAAAGACGCTTTTTTGATTTGTTTTATGTTTTAACCTAGAGTGTAGGCGCTAAGTAAGGCGCTTTTACTATTAGATTTTCGATTTTATTTTTTTAAATAGACTAATGATTAGGAGAACCACAAAACCGATCACTGTACCTGAAATTAATTCAGACAGTATACTAGGAAGTGTGTGAAAAAGATCGTGTAAATATGGAATATTATGAATAAAAATTCCACCAGAAACCAATAGTAGCGCAATAGTTCCAACAACTCCTAGTCCTTTAATAACCCATGGAAGTGCTTGTACTAATATGCGTCCAATTTTATCTGAAAAACTATTGTCTTCTTCGTTTAGATTAATCAGTTTTAATCCGAAATCATCCATTCTAACAATAAGGGCAACAATGCCATAAACACCTACTGTCGCTATAAGTGCGACTACAGAAACTACTATGATTTGTGTTGTTAGCGGATGTCCAACCACTGTACCTAAAGCAATTATAACAATTTCAACAGAGAGAATAAAATCGGTGACTATGGCCGCTTTAATTTTTTCCTGTTCTAATTTTAATAAATCTGCTTCTGTTTTGGCCTCGACGATTTTTTCGGTGTGGTGATGATTAGGAACAAAAAACTCATATATTTTTTCGGCACCTTCGTAAGCTAAATATAGTCCACCTAATGTTAATATAATAGGAATGGACTGCGGTAAAAAAGCACTAAGTAAAAAAGCAAAAGGTAGAATAATCGCTTTGTTTTTAAGTGATCCTTTAGTAATAGCCCATAATACTGGTATTTCTCTAGAAGATAAAAAACCAGAAGCTTTTTCTGCATTTACTGCTAAATCATCTCCTAAGATGCCTGCTGTTTTTTTGGTAGCTAATTTTCCCATGGTTGCCACGTCATCCATTAATGCCGCGATATCGTCTAATAAAGCAAAAAATCCTGAAGCCATTTACATTTAGATTTAAGAAATCCTAAGATTCATTTGTGCAAATGTAATTACTGTACATTAAACGATAACTAAAATTGTATCACTAAGTTTTAAGAACTGATAATTTTTCAAATTAATTGATTGTATTTTATATAAATAATAAAGGAGCTTATCGTTTTATACGAAGTATACTAAAACTAAGTAACGATGGATAATTATTGGCTATACCAAGCTAGAATAATGCGTATGTATTTAGTTGTACTTAGATTTTTGGTTAAAATACTTAGTTTTTAATTGTTTTATTGTAAGTATTAGTGCGTAATTGTTAAAATATTATTAGTGAACAGGTCGTTATATATTATTATTAATAGTAATTTAGACTGATGTATAACGTTATCGGAAAAATAATTACTTTTAAACGTTAGAACACTACAAACTAAGAATTATGAAATTTAAGCATATTGAAGATTCTCAAATCACTATGACCCAATTAATGTTGCCCTCACACTCTAATTTTAGAGGAAATATTCACGGAGGTTTTATTTTAAATTTAATGGATCAAATAGCATTTGCTTGCGCTTCAAAACATTCCGAACACTATTCGGTAACAGCTTCTGTTAATAAAGTGGATTTTTTAAATGCAATTGCCGTTGGTGAATTGGTAACCTTAAAAGCATCTATAAATTATACAGGTAGAACGTCTATGGTTGTAGGCTTACGGGTGGAATCTGAAGATATACATACTGGAGTAATTAAACATTGTAATTCGTCTTATTTTACAATGGTAGCAAAAGATAAGGCCTATAACAGTATAGAAGTTCCTGGTCTAATTCTTAATAGTCCGGATAGCATAAGACGCTTTGCTAGAAGTATTAAAAGACAAAAACAAGCACGTAAACGAAGTGAAAATTTTAATTCTATAGATTTTAAAATTGAAGAATATCTGGACGAAGTTAGAGAACACAACGTTAAAATAGAGCTGTAAAAATAAAATTTAAATAGTTTAATCAGACATCTACATTGTAGCTGTCTGATTTTTTTTGTGCCTAATGGGAACCATTTCTTTTCTACTTACTTTCTACACTTCATCATGTAATAGTTAATCTTACTGTCCTACTGTGTAAAAGGTGTGTAATTTTTTTACAGGATACACTATTGTGTTACACACATTTCTTTCATTTTTTTTCATCATTTTTTATTTGTTTTTCTTTTAAACCCGCGTGTTTACTACAGTGTTTAGTTGTTGGCTTACTTGTTTGATAGGCATGGCATGTTTATTTCATATTACTAATCAAAACAATTAAAAGAACAGTTTAAAATATATAGAAAATGAAGAATATTGTAATAGCATCGGCATTGGCACTAGGAGGGATATCTACCCAAGCGACATCTTCACAACCTCTATTTTTTCACGACGGAATTATGGACATCGTTTTTCAAGAGGATTTTACTCCAATTGAAATTAATCAATTGCCAAACCCGATTTTGGAAGCGGTGGTTAAAAATCATGGAACGGTTGAAATCTCTAAGGCCTACAAAAACGACTTAAAAGAATTTAAACTGGAACTAAGTATAGATAATTCTATAGTTACGGTTTATAAAGATGAAAACGGACATTGGATAAACAAATAATCGCTGATTAACGCATAATAAAAAAGACTGTTTTTATTGAGCAGAGTACGAGTAGATTAAGCATTAAAGCGATATAGTAATAAATAATTGATTAACATTAAAATTTAAAGTTATGAGAAATATATTTTTAACATTAGCATTTTTAGCACTTATATTAAGTAATATTAGTTTTTACGCGGCATCACCAGTTCATTTAACACTTCAGGATGGAACATTTGTGTTGCAAGAAGAGTTTAAAGAAATTAAAACAGCAGAATTACCATTAGCTATTCAAGAAGCTGTTGCAGTAGATTTTCCTAATGCAACGATTCTAAAAGCCTATGTAAATGAAGTGAAAGAATATAAATTAGACCTAAGTATGTCGGGAACTACGCAAACAGTTTACGCAGATGCTACGGGAAAATGGATTAACAAATAGATAAAACCAATTAACCATTTTTAATCTATTTAGTTTGTTTTTAGTCTGTTAGTTGCGGTTAAGTAAAACTATTTTGCGGCATAAGATAATTGTTGTAAAATGAATTTATACCAATTACAGACTATTAAATTTAAATTTTAGTCACAAAAAAAGCTGAAATATAAGTTATTATTTAATTTTAAATTCAGAGGGAGAAAAGAGGGTGTTTTATTAAAGCACCCTCTTTTTTTTGCTTAATTTTAGGGTCTAATATTTTACTTTTTAAACACTACATGAAGTCAATCCTTTTAATAGAAGATGATGTTGCTTTTTCTAATATGCTTAAACGGTTTTTAGAAAAACACGATTACACTGTAACGTTAAGTTATGGTTTCGAGGATGCTAAAACCATAATTATAAACGATGATTTCGATTTAATTTTTACGGATTTAAGGCTTCCCGACGGAAATGGATTAGAGTTGTTAGAAATCGTAAAAGAACATAAAGCGAAAACACCCGTAATTTTAATGACGGGTTATGCCGAAGTTTCTACGGCTGTTAAGGCTATGAAACAAGGTGCAATCGATTATATTTCCAAACCTTTTAATCAGGACGAAGTTTTACATGTTATAACTAATGCTTTAAAATCTGAGCAAAAAGTAGCTAGTGCTCCAAAAGAGGTGGTGAAGAAGGCGTCCCAATTAAATTCTGAATTTGTGACAGGAATAAGTTCTTCTTCAAAAAAATTGAACGAATATATTCAGTTGGTAGGTCCTACAGATATGTCGGTTTTAATCACAGGAGAGAGTGGTACCGGGAAAGAAGTTGTGGCAAAATCTATTCATAAAACAAGCTCAAGAAAAAATAAACCTTTTGTTGCTGTAGATTGTGGTGCGATTCCAAATGAAATTGCGGCAAGTGAATTTTTTGGTCATAAAAAAGGATCGTTTACAGGTGCGGTAAGTGATAAAAAAGGACATTTTGAATCGGCTAATTACGGAACTCTATTTTTAGATGAAGTGGGAAACTTATCTTACGAGAATCAAATCCAGTTGCTTCGTGCACTGCAAGAACGTCGCGTAAAACCTTTAGGTAGTAGTACAGAAATAGAAGTTGATATTAGATTAATTACAGCGACAAATGAAGATTTGCTAAAGGCTGTAGATGAAGGGGAGTTTAGAGAAGATTTGTATCATAGATTGAATGAGTTTACAATTAAAATTCCGAATCTACAGGAGCGAAAAGACGACCTTATTATTTTTGCCGATTACTTTTTAGATAAAGCCAATGTGCAATTAAATAAAAATGTTATTGGCTTTAGTGACGACGTTTTAAAAATTTTCCAAAATTACTCATGGCCTGGGAATTTACGGGAATTTGGAAATGTGGTGAAGCGAGCGACCTTATTAACTGCAGGCGATTTAATTGAACAGCAAGTCTTGCCCATGGAGCTAACTCAAGGCGCAGCATCTAAACAAGAACCTTTGCAAAAGAAAAGTTTCTCGACTAAAGACAACGAAAAAGATTTAATTATTCGTGCATTGGAGCAAGCAAATAACAATAAAACACATGCCGCTAAATTGTTAAATGTGACTCGTAAAACGTTATATAATAAGATTAAAGAATATAATATTAGTCTATAAATTGTTCCATTTCTATAACGGTTAAATTGGTATTTGTTTTCAGATGCTCAAAGGTGGTATCTAACATATTATCATGTATATCTTCAAGCTTATCTAAATAGGTTAAATACGGAATTACACTATTAATTTCCAATTGTTTAAACATAGTAAGCATCTTGTGACTTGTGGCATGTATGCTTTCTAAATTCTTATTTTTAATAGCTTGTTCTAAGGTCTCTAAGTTTAGTTCTGTCTCATTTAAAAACAACTGTAAGGTGTCCTTTAAAGACTCGATGTCGTTGTTAAGAAACGAACTAATAGGTGTTAAGTTAAAATGTTCAAACTTAAAAATGTCTTCTGAATTGTTCTGAGAAACAGGCTCTAATTTTACGCCAGGCAACCATTTACTTACCGTGTGTATTAAATCGTCTGCACCATACGGTTTAAAAATAATATCTACAAACCCACTGTCTTTATATACTTTACCTTTTAAATCCTTACGTCCAGTAGAAGCAATTATAGGCTGATTTTTATAAAAGTCCGAGGCTTTTAAGGTTTCCATAAAATGGAATCCATTCATATTTGGTAACTGAATATCTGTAATCACTAAATCGAAAGGTAAATTCTTCATTTCTTTTAGCGCTTTTTTAGCCGTTTCAAAAGCGGTGACATTTATATTCTTATCTTGAAGAATATCGGTTAACAATTGTCTTAAAGAGGCATCATCGTCTATTACAATAACATTTAAGTTAGAGGCAATGGTTTCGGTGTTTGGTTTAAGTTTAACAACCGGTTTAACACTGTAGGCTATGGGAAGTGTAAGGATAAAAGTACTTCCTTTCTTTTCTTCGCTGGTGAACGATAATTCGCCACCCAGTAGATTTGCTAATTTTTTAGAAATGGTTAATCCTAGTCCGAAACCTTCGTATTTCTTCTCACTATGACTTTCAATTTGAGTGAATTCTTCGAAAATTATAGATTGCTTTTCAATAGGTATTCCAATTCCTGTATCTGAAACCAAAATTTGTAAAAACGGTTTACGGTCTACGTTTTTAAAGGTTTTAGTTTCAATTTTAATTTCTCCAGATTCAGTGAATTTATACGCATTTCCTACTAAATTATAAAGAATTTGTCGCACACGAAACGGATCTCCAAGAATAGACTTTTCTAGATTAGAATTATAAACAGCATTTAGGTTAATAGCTTTATCAGGATATACCGATTTTACGCTAACCATCACTTCGTCTATTATTGGATTGAGTAAATACGGAATGTGATCTATAGAGATATTGCCACGTTCTAACTTGGAAAATTCTAATAAATCGTCTACCAAATCCTTCATGTATTTAGAAGCTTTAGAAATCCTATCGATGTAATATTTAGGTTTACTGTCTTTAATAATTTTTGCCAGCAAATCGCTATATCCTGTAATGGTACTTAAAGGTGTACGTAAATCATGACTCACCATAGAAATAAGCTGTTCACGACTCTGTAGAAGTGAGCTTGTATACGCATTCGCTTTTTCTAATTCTTTTCTGTATTTCTGACTTTTCCAGAAGTCGTTTAAAATAATAAACGAAAATAAAATAACTAAAATGGTACCCACAATAGTGGCTAAGCTTAAAATTTTTGTACTTCTATTTAAAGCCGAATCGCGTTGCTGATTTATTTTCTCGGAATGTTCGAGTATTTCATGTTCTAGGTTATACAGTAGTTTTCTTAAACTTTGAGATACATTTAAATCACTTTTTAAAAGAGAATTCTCTTTGTTGGATAAATTGGTTTTCTGAATGAGTGCATCTCTCTTAACCTGTTTAAGAAGGTCTCGGGCAGCAACGACAATAGAATCTAATCGTTTTTCGCTTTTTTCTTCGTCTTGTTCTTTAGGGCGATATTTATTGACAATCGCAATATATTCTTCTATAGATTTTCGATGTGCAGGGGTTAAAGCATCAGGATCTTCTGCGAAATCTAATATGGTTAATCGGCCCACAGAACTTTCTATAGCATTTATTCTTGTTAATGCATTTTCTATAGATCGTTCAGAAATGTCATCTTCCTTAATGTGTTTAAGGGCCTTTATATTATTGAATTTTACAGCGATTAACTGTTTAACACTGTCTAATAGTAAAAATTGATGTTCGTTGTCTAATTTAACTTTTAAACTATCGATATCTGCATTTAAAGTACTGTTTTTAGCAATATAGAGGTCAAACTGACTTTCAGATCCGCTTTGAATAGCTGCTCTGGCAAAACTCTCATTTTCATAGATATCTGCAATTAGGTTACCAACAGCAATAATTTTATTTCGATCACTTACATCATCACGTTTAAGGTTCAAGAAGTTTTTAATTTCCGAAAACACTAAAAAAGTAGTGGTAACAGCAACAACGGCTAATATAACATAGCCTACAATTACTTTTACGGTAAATTTTCTATTCGAATTTTCCATAATGTAAAATTAGTGAAATGTTCGTGATATAATTCGTCCAAATAATTTTTGAATGCGAATATTATGTAAAAATATTTCTCAATAGTATTAACGTATCATATTTAGATAAGAGAAGAACGATGTAGTGTCTAAACCTCAATTTTAATTATGCCAAATAAGTCTTTAGCAACGTATGGAATTATACAGACTACAGATGAAGATAAATTGATAAAAAAAATAATAAAATTGTAACGAATTAGCACTTATTTGCCAATAATGCGTGTAATATGGCAGATATAAAGCGCTTATATATTTATTTTTCGAAAAAACAAAATTTATTTTGTAATCAAACAAATTGATTTTCAGGTTCTTAAAAAAAAAGATTACTGCATTACGGGAAAACCGTAATACAATTAAAAGGCTATACCTTATATTTGTTACAGCTATTAGTTAATTAGGGGGTATTACTAAGCGGTAATACAAAATAGGCACATGGTATTTCCATGTGTCTTTTTTTTATCCTCATTTAATATATTAGTTTTGTATTCATGGTTCGAAAAAAAGTAATTATTTCTTTAATTATAGCTTGTAGTGGTGTTCTTATATTTGCTATATATTACTTTAGGCTCGATTTAAGTATTTTGTATTATAGACTAAACCAAGAACCTAGCACTGCAAATTCTAAAAACGAATCTATTTTTAAGCGGTATCCAAGGTATTTGTATGGCATAGACCTTTCTCATTATCAAGGAAAAATAGACTGGAATGAAGTTAACTACATCAATGATAGTATACCAATTGCATTTATAATTATTCGGGCAACCATGGGAATAGATGGATTGGATAGTGCATATATAACGCGTTGGGAAACTATTAAAAGTAAACAAGTGGTTCGTGGTGCATATCATTACTACAGGCCAAACCAGCACTCTCTTACTCAGGCCGCGCAGTTTAAGGCGCATGTGACTTTAAATCCAGGAGATTTTCCTCCAATTTTAGACATCGAAAATTTATCGACTATTCAATCTGTAGAGAATTTAAAACTCGGTATTAAAAAATGGTTAGTCGATGTCGAACTACATTATGGTGTTACGCCTATAATATATACTGGAGATCACTTTTATCGCAAGCACTTAAATACCCCAGAATTTGACAAATATCCTATATGGATAGCTAATTATGGGAATTATGCCGAGCCTTTTACGCAACCGTGGAATATCTGGCAATTTACAGAACGTGGCCAAATTGATGGCGTAGAAGGGTATATTGATTTAAACGTATTTAAAGGGACGTACCAAGATTTTAAAGCATTATTGATTAAGTAGTCTTAATTTTCGAATTCAGATTTTATATTTTCGAATTTAATTTCACTAAAGTCAGAAATTAATTTATTCGCCAAAGTATAGGTTTGATTTTTAGAGTGTTCACTCTTGTAAGCCACGCAATATATTCCTGCCGTATGCGACGCTTTTATACCACTAGTAGAATCTTCAATAACCATACATTCCGAAGGTTTAAAACCAGCAATTTCAGCCGCACGTTCAAAAATTTCTGGATGGGGTTTCGAAGCTTCAAGATCTGCTCCAGAAACACGACCTGTAAAATATTGATCTAATTCGAAGCGTGTAAACACATCATGAATGGTAATTTGCGATGCAGAAGAGGCCAAAACAAGTGTAAGTCCGTTGTTATAATAGTTCTGAATTAAATCGAGTACACCAGGAAGTAAATCTAAATCAGGGTCGTTTTTAAAAAGTTTTTGAAATGCTTTACGTTTTAATTGTACCAGTTCTTCAGGATCGTTTTCTAACCCAAAATGTTCGCAAATTCCTTTACAAGTACTTATAGTAGACCGACCAGTGTAGCTCTGATATAAAGCCAAAGGGACTTCAATACCAACAGTTTTAAACATATCGTAATAGGCTTTATAGTGTAGGGGTTCTGTATTTACAATAACACCATCCATATCGAATAAAACTGCCTTTAACATATCCTTTTTTTTAGATTACGAAGATATAAAAGCATTTTAGCTTAGTTGATAAGAAATCATTAAAATTAATTGAATTTATTATTCCGTTTATAGAATGCGCGCATGTTTAAAATCGTAATTTTGAATTGAAATTTTGGAGTAATGGCTAAAAAAGGAAAAGAGAAGAACACAAAGAATAAGGCGAAACATTCCAAGTTAATGGATCGTAAGAAAAATAAATTACGTGCCGAAAAAGAATTGCACAAGGAGCGTTTAAAAGCTATAGTTAAAAAATCACAAGAAAATCAATCTAATACTTAAGCGTTATGAAATGTCCTTGTTGTAGTGAAAAATTGTATAAAGATTGTTGTGAAATCGGTCATAAACATATTAAAAAAGTAAAAACGGCCGAAGGTTTAATGCGCTCTCGCTATGCCGCTTTTGTTTTGGCTAATGGCGATTATCTAATGGCGAGTCACCACGAAAGTACGCGACCTTCTAAGGAGAAAAAATCTATTGTAAAATGGGCTAAATCTGTAGATTGGATTAAATTAGATATTATAAAGACGTCAAAAGGATTGGAGACAGATACAGAAGGAACGGTAGAGTTTAAGGCTATTTTTCAAGATGAAGGCGAATTACAAATGATACATGAAAACTCCAGATTTGTTAAAGAGGATGGTTGTTGGTTTTATATCGATGCGCTCTAAGCCTTTTTGCAAATAATTACAATCTTATTTGAATTTACATCTGTAGTAAAAAACAAATAGTCGTCTCCACCATCTTTAATTTTTAGTTTTTTTCTTAAATCGGCAACAGAGTCTTGGAAATTTCTAGTCGTAATGTTGGCTTTCTTAATACCTTCCTTTTGGATTGCTTTTTTATTAAAAGGTATTGTTTTAATAATTTCAAAGGTACGCCCTGGAAAAGCTATTTTTTCTTGCGAAGTATATAAATGAGCATGTTTTTGAAGCTTAAATACACCTAATTGATGGGCGACAGAATTGAAAGCTCCCGCTTTTAATATTGCCGCATTGGGTTCGTAAAGAAATTGTAAAGGTGTGCTGTAATCTATGAATAACTCACCTTCTAAATCAATAGGGAAATCGAAAGTTTCTACCGTGTTTTTAGTAATATTAGCAGTATGTATTGTAAACGCATTTGTGATATTACGATCAAGTACCCACAATAATTCTTTAACGTCGTTATTTAAAGCAACCACGTATAAGGCGCTTACATATTTTAACTCTTGGCAACCTACAGAAATATCTAAAAGGGGAGAAGTTTTTACCAATATATTATTGGCGTGTTTAAATAAAAGATCTAAATGTTCAGGTACATTGGGTAGGCAATCGTTAAGAAAAAACACTTTCCCTTTACTATCGTGACGTCTAGAAGGGTCTACATAAATCCAATCGAATACTTTTGTTGTGCGTTTTAAATAGGTAATTCCATCTTCAGAAATAGTCTCAATTGTATCCGCATTTAATTGGTGAAAATTATGAGTTACAATATCGCTTAAATGGGTATTAATTTCGCAATGCGTAACCTGTTTAAACTGTTTTGAAAAAGCATAACAATCTACTCCAAATCCGCCAGTTATATCTAAAATTGAATCTCCCGAAATTAGGGACGCTTTATAATTGGCCGTGCGCTCCGAAGATGTTTGTTCAATATTTAGTTTGCGCGGATAATAAATATTAGGTGTGTTGTACCAACTTGGTAGTTTGCTTAAACATCGTTGTTTGGCCTCGATTTGCTCAACAATTTCTCGCGTTTCTACGCCTTCAAAAGCGGTTCCTTTTAAAAGTATAGCGGTGGTATCTGACTTTAAATTAGATGCTATAAAATCTTGAATTTCAGTATTTAAAATTAGTGTATTCAACGCGTTGCTATAAATCTTTAGTAAGGTGTTTTACAATCCTATTTTCAGAAAGAAATTCTTTCAAAATAACTTTTAATGCGGTGTAGGCTGGCACTGCTATTACCATACCAATAATCCCGAAGAGTATACCGGTAATAATTATCACTAAGAATATCTCTAAAGGATGCGATTTAACACTACGTGAGAATATTATAGGCTGACTGAAAAAATTGTCGATTAATTGAGCAAAAGCAAATCCGATTAAAACATAAATGGTAGTGGAAAGTGCCACACTAAACTCATTTTGCAGGTTGCTAGACAGGGTTAAAACAATCATTAAAATTGCACTAATTAATGGTCCGATGTACGGGATTAAGTTTAATAGCGCACACAAGAAGGCAATGACAATAGAGTTTTTAATTCCGAATATAGATAGCACTATGGCATAAATCACAAATAAAATTAAAATCTGAATAAGTAAGCCAAGGAAGTATCTAGATAATAAATGTTTAATGGTGTATAAAGATTTTTTTACACGATGCTTTTTGCTTTCTGGAACAACAACCATAAAGCTATTTTCAAGTAGTTTTCTGTCTTTTAAAAAGAAAAAAGAGATAAATAATACCGAGAAAAAAGCGATACTAAAGGTTCCAAATCCGCTTAAAATAGAGTTTAAAAAATCGGGAATAACAGAGTAATTAATTTTTGAAAGTAAATGATAATCCTCTAATGATTTCTCCAGATAAATATGTTTTCCTTCTAGATAGTGGGCCACCTCAAGATACACGGTGTTAAAATTATTTTGAAGTTTGTTTATGTTTAAAAGCGATAAATTGTGACCTTGTTCTATAACTAAAGGGATAAAAAGTAAGATTAACCCAATAAGTGAACCAACAATTATAAGCATGGCTAAAACAACAGATAAGGAATCGTTAAATTTAAAACGGTCTCTAAAAAGCTGAACTAACGGAGCACCCGTTAAAGAAATAACTGCAGAAATAACAATATATACAATAACAGATTGTATTTGATACAGAAAATATAAGATAAGAGAAATAAATACTAATGTAAATATTGCCCTTAAAATGCCGTTTGCTATGGTTCTAGAATTCATAATGTAAATATAGATAAAAGGATTAAAGACTTTGTTTGGTTAGTTCGTATAAAACAATACTCGTGGCTTGTACCACATTCATACTGCTATTTTGTCCAAACATATCTATATGAACTACCATATCTGACGCCTTTAAAAGAGCTTCTGAAACTCCAAAATTTTCATCGCCAATTAGTAGTGCTATGGGTTGAGATGTAGAAAAGTTAGCCTCTCTTAGTGGGATGCTAGTATCTGTAATTTCTAAAGCAATTATTTGATATCCTTCAGATTTTAATTTAGAAATCACCGCGTGAACATCGTCTTGCAATTCGAAAGGGACTACTTTTTCGGTTGCCCGAGATGTTTTGGTCATTTTTCGTCCTAATGGAATATAAGAACCACAAAGCATAAGTTTTTCAACACCAAAAGCATCGGCGGTTCTAAATAAACTTCCAATATTTGGTGCATTGGTAACGTTGTCGCAGACCAATGTAATTGGAAATGTTTTTTTACTGAATTGCGTATTATAATGATTGAGTTGAGCCATTTAAACCTTAATGATTAAAAACGTAATAAATTATATTTGCACCCATTTTTAGTGCTTTTTCGCGAACATCTTCGGGGTCGTTATGTACTTCCGGGTCTTCCCAACCATCTCCTAAATCGCTTTCGGTTGTAAACAAAACAATCATGCGTCCGTCGTGAAACAGGGCAGAGGCTTGTGGGCGTTTGCCATCGTGTTCATGAATTTTTGGTAAACCATCAGGAAACGGATTAGGTGTTTGAAAAATCTCGTGTGTCGCAGGTAATTCTATTAAATCTTGTTCAGGGAATACGTCTTTAAGGGCTTTAGTAATGTATGGTTTTAACCCATAATTATCATCTATATGAAGAAATCCGCCAGAGATTAAATAATTTTTAAGATTGATTTTATCATTATCGTCAAAATAAACATTTCCATGTCCCGTCATATGTACAAAAGGAAACTGAAAAATATCGAGGCTTGCTGTTTCTACTGTCTGAACTTCAGGATTTATTCGTGTATTAATGTGTGTGTTGCAATATTTTACCAGATTTGGTAGAGAAGTCGGGTTACTATACCAGTCTCCACCACCTTTATAATGTAAAACGGCAACATCTTGAGCAGAGGCTAAAGAACTAATTACAAATAAGGTAAGGACTAAAAAATACTTCATATGTAATTATTCATTAATTAATGCTGCGGTGTGACAAGCCACAATTGCGGCTGTTTCTGTGCGCAATCTGGTGTGACCCAAAGTTACAGGAATGAAATTGTTTTTAAGAGCTAACGAAATTTCTTTTGTGCTAAAATCGCCTTCAGGACCAATTAAAATTGTAAGATCTGTTTTTGGAGTGATGAGCTGTTTTAGTGATTTTTTATCGGTTTCTTCGCAATGGGCAATAAAACAAGTTCCGTTATGTTCCTGAGTGATAAACGATTTTAAAGCTACCGGTTCGTTTAGCTTAGGCATATAATAATGCAAAGACTGTTTCATAGCCGCCTGTAATATTTTTTCGTACCGTTCTAACTTTACAACTTTGCGCTCGCTATGGTCGCAAATAATAGGAGTAATGCTATCAATACCAATTTCTGTGGCTTTCTCTAGAAACCATTCGTAACGATCATTCATTTTTGTAGGTGCTACAGCAAGGTGAATGTTGTAATCTCTAGCATTTTGAAACGTTTTCTCTGTAATGGTTGCTAAGCAATTCTTAACATCTGCTAAATTTAATTCTGCAGTAAACAACCACCCTTTACCATTCGTGACGAATAACTTATCGGCCGTACTTTTTCTTAACACTTTTACAATATGTCTGCTTTCTTCTTTGGAAAAGGCAATTTGCGTGGTGTTTTCAGTAACATCGGGATTGTAGAATAATTGCATAATTTAAATAACTTTGGATATTAAAAGGCCTATATTTTTAAACGGGCAGAAGCTGTAATATCGGCTTCTGAAAAATCGTTTTCTAAATATTTTAAATAGCCAACAATGGCAATCATAGCCGCATTATCGGTAGTAAATTCAAATTTAGGAACATAAGTGGTCCAACCAAATTTTTGTTCACCATCTTTTAGTGCTTTTCTAATGCCTGAATTTGCCGACACACCGCCACCAATGGCTATATGCTTAATTCCGGTTTGTTTACTGGCAAGTTTTAATTTATCAATTAAAATACCAATAATGGTATACTGAATGGAAGCACAAATATCGTTTATGTTCTCTTCTATAAAATTAGGATTGGATTTGACTTCCTTTTGTATAAAATATAAAATGGCGGTTTTTAATCCTGAAAAACTAAAATTTAAACCGTCTACTTTGGGTTTCGTAAATTTAAAGGCTTTCGGATTTCCTAATTGTGCACGTTTGTCTATTTCTGGTCCAGCAGGATAGCCTAAACCTAAAATTTTTCCACTTTTGTCGTAAGCTTCACCAACAGCGTCGTCTATAGTTTCTCCAATAACTTCCATGTCGAAGTAGCCATTCACTTTAACTATTTGTGTATGTCCTCCAGAAATAGTCATGGCCAAGAAAGGAAACGGAGGTTTGTTAAATCCGTCTTCATCTATAAAATGCGCAAGAATGTGACCTTGCATATGGTTAACATCGATAAGCGGAATATTTAAACCATAAGCTAAAGACTTCGCAAAAGAGGTTCCTACCAATAAAGATCCCATTAATCCAGGACCACGAGTAAATGCTATGGCTTGTAGTTGGTCTTTAGAAATCCCTGCTTTTACAAGGGCTTGAGCAACCACGGGTACAATATTTTGTTGATGAGCTCGAGAAGCAAGTTCTGGAACAACACCTCCAAATTCTTCATGAATTTTTTGGCTAGCAACAACATTGCTTAGTATTTTTCCGTTGTGTATTACAGACGCCGCAGTATCGTCGCAAGAGGACTCAATTCCTAAAATGTAAATATTTTCTGAATGCATTAGAATGTATTAGAAGTATTGTTATTTTTGGGCTCAAAGTTATAACTTTAAACCGTATCAAAAAATTTTTAAAAATACTATCCAAACTAGCAGCCATCATTTTTCTGCTATTCGTTATTTTAGTTGTGATTTTGTCGATTCCAGGGGTGCAAACCAGATTAGGAAAATACGCCACATCTAAATTAAATGAGTCTTTCCACACGCACATAAATATCGGGGCGGTAGGTCTTCATTTTAATGGAGAAGTACAGGTTAAAAATGTTTATATAGAAGATTATAAGCAGGATACTTTAATTAGTGCAAAACTACTGCAAACACATATTGTAAATTTTCGAAACTTATATAATGGTAGGTTGGTGTTTTCCGAGATTGAGTTAACCGATTTAGATTTTAATATAAAAACATACAAAGACGAGGAGCAAACCAATTTAGATGTTTTTGTAGCGCGTTTCGACGATGATAATAACGACGATACACCAAGTAATTTTTTACTCTCGTCTAGCGATGTCTCTATTTACAACGGACATTTTACCTTTACCAACGAAAACTTGGAAACGCCAGAAGTAATGGTGTTTAAAGATATTACCATTAATGCTTCTAAATTTTTAATTCACGGACCTAAAGTGTCTGCGCGAATAAATACGTTAGAGTTAACCGATAGTAGAGGGTTACATATAGATAATATGAGTACTAATTTTGCGTATACATTAAACGATATAACGTTCGCAAATTTAGATTTAAAAACAGATGAGTCCAGCTTAAAAGGAGATATTCGATTTGAATTTGATCGTGAAGACCTTCAGTTTTTTACAGATAAAGTTCAGGTGAATGCTAATATAACCTCGGCAGATTTAGCCTTGCGAGACCTGAATTATTTTTACGACGAATTTGGTGTTAATCAATCGGCGGATTTTTCGGTGTTGTTAACGGGAACTTTAAACGATTTAAATTTAGATAATCTTGATCTAAGAACCAATAGAGGGTCTAGGATTATAGGAGATTTAAATTTTAAAAACTTGTTTAATAGAGCAGATGATAGCTTTTATATGAAAGGTGATTTTACCAGATTGTCTTCAACGTATAAAGATTTAATCACACTATTGCCTAATTTATTAGGACAAACCATTCCTTCTAACTTCGATCGGTTTGGGTACTTTAATATTACGGGAACTTCCGAGATAACGACTAATAAAATTATAGCCGATTTAAGGATGAACACGACCTTAGGTCTAATAGAATCTGATTTAGTTTTAACCGATATTAATGATATTGATAAAGCTAAATACAAAGGAAATGTAGTAGTTACAGATTTCGACTTTGGGGCGTATATAGATAATACACAGGTGGGCAAAACATCTCTAGATATCGATATTGAGGGAAGCGGATTTACAGTAGACAATGTAAATACTAAAGTAAATGGGAAAGTGTTTTCATTTGAATTTAATAACTATGCGTACAGCAATATCTCTGTTTTAGGAAACTTTAAAAAAAGTATTTATAACGGAAATTTAAAGATAGCCGATCCTAATTTTAAACTAGAATTTAACGGCCTAGCCGATTTTTCTAAGCAAACCAATATGGTCGATTTTGTTGCCGATGTGCAATATGCCGACTTAAGAAAGTTAAACTTTGTAAAAAGAGACACCCTTTCCATCTTTAAAGGCGTTGTAGAAATGAGAGCTTTGGGAACATCTATAAACGATGTAGAAGGTCTTATTGCCATGACAGATGCCAATTATTTAAATGAACATGATAACTATGTGTTCGATGTATTTACTATTAATTCGGTGTTTAGGGATTCTGTAAGATACGTTATGATTGATTCTCCAGATATTATTGAAGGAGAAATGAGTGGTATTTTTAGGTTTAGAGATATTGGGATTATGTTTAGAAATGCCATTGGCGGTATTTATAGTAATTTCGAACCAGATCCGGTGAAACAAAATCAATACCTCGATTTTAATTTTAGTATTTATAATAAGATTGTAGAAGTTTTTTATCCAGACATCAAACTTGGTAAGAATACCTTTGTAAATGGTCACGTGCAAAGCAATCAAGAATTGGTGAATTTTAAATTTAAATCGCCAGAAATTAGATTGTTCGAGTATTTTGCGAGTAATATTGAAATTGATATCAATAATAAAAATCCATTATATAATACGTATATAGAAATCGATAGTTTTTACACCAAGTTTTACGATATCTCAAAATTTAGCTTAGTAAATAAAACCATGAACGACACCTTGTTTATGCGTACAGAATTTCAGGGAGGAAAGCGTAATGATGATGTGTTTAACTTAAATTTTTATCATACAATTAATGCCGACAATAATTCGGTTTTAGGTTTTAAAAAATCTGATGTTACCTTTAAAACCAATACATGGACTATTAACAAGGACCGAGATACTTTAAATAAAATTGAAGTTTCTCGCGATTTACAAAATATCAATATCGATAAGCTTGCCATGTCTTTAGGTGACGAATTAATTACCCTAGAGGGCTATTTAAAAGATTCTTTAAATAAGGATTTGGTGCTAAATTTTAATAAAGTAGATTTAGAAAAAGTAACACCTACATTTGATAGTCTGACCTTAGGCGGGATTTTAAATGGTAAAATCGATATTCTTCAACAAAAAGGAAATTACACTCCTAGCTCGGATGTAACTATAGATTCCCTAGAGGTAAATAATTTTAATTTAGGTTCCTTCTCCGGTAACATAACAGGAAACGAGAATTTAACGCGATATTTCGTTAACGCAAAAATTAAGAACGATGTTACCAACTCGTTTGCCGCAATTGGGTATATCGATGCTATAAATAATGAATCGCATATAGATGTTGATTTAAAATTTGAGAATTTCGATTTAAAACCTTTTAGTCCGCTAGGAAAAGATGTTATTAGCGACATACGTGGCTTTGTAACTGGAGATGCTAAACTAATAGGAGATTTAAAAAAGCCTTCAATAGAAGGAGCCTTAGACTTAAAGGAAGCCGGATTACTTGTTCCTTTGTTAAATACCAATTTTAATTTTGCCGAAGGCTCTCGAGTTTTATTGAAAGATCAAGAATTTCGTTTTGACAACATTAAGATAACCGATAACGCTTTCGATACAAAAGGCGTTTTAGGCGGTTACATTAGACACAATAATTTTTCTGATTGGGAATTAGGTATAGATATTACTACCGATCGTTTGCTAGTGCTTAATACAGATTATACAGAAGATGCCTTATATTATGGTACAGGCTATATAGGTGGGAGGGCAACTATTTATGGTCCAACAGAAGAACTTGCTATTTCTGTGGTTGGAGAGACCAAAAAGGGAACGGTTTTTAAAATCCCAATGAACGATTCCGAATCTTTTGGAGATAATACGTTTATTCATTTTTTAAGTGCAGAAGAAAAACAAGCAAAGCTAGAGGGGAAGGAACTTATAGTTCGAGACATTAAAGGTTTGGAGCTAGATTTTGATTTAGAAGTGACCAATGATGCCGAAATAGAAATTGTAATGGACCGAGATTCGGGAAGTACAATTAAAGGGCGTGGTATTGGTGGATTACTTATTGAAATTAATACAAACGGAAAATTTAATATTTATGGTGACTTTTCGGTATTTAAAGGAGTCTACAATTTTATGTATGGTGGTTTAGTACAGAAAGAGTTTACGGTAGAACCTGGAGGAACATTAGCTTGGGATGGTGATCCGCTAGGAGCAAGGATAGATTTAAAGGCGATTTATAAAACGCAAGCAAATCCATCACCTCTATTAGATAATCCTATAAATAAGAGTATTCCAGTAAATGTAGAGATTAATTTAACGGAGCAATTGGATAAACCAGAGGTTAATTTTGGTTTTCAATTTCCGAATGTAAATTCTACAGTAAAATCGGAGTTAACATATAGACTAGAATCTAAAGAAGATCGCGATAATCAGGCATTGTATTTATTAACTACAGGAGCATTTTCAAGCGGATTAACAGGAATTAACCCTTACGGAACTTTAACCGAGCGATTAAATGGTATTGTAAACGGATTATTTTCTGAAAGTGATAACAAGTTAAACATTGGTTTAAATTACGAATTGGGAGAGAATAATCCAGAATATCAAACAGATGATCGTTTTGGGGTAACGCTTCAAACCCAAATTAGCGATCGCGTAATGATTAATGGTAATGTAGATGTTCCTGTGGGTGGTGTAAGTCAAACTGTGATTGCAGGAGATATTGAAGTCAATTTTTTACTAAACGAAGAAGGGACGTTAACCGCAAATGTGTTTAACCGAGAAAACAGCATTCAAGATTTTGGTGAAGAAATAGGTTATACTCAAGGTGTAGGTATTTCATATAATGTCGATTTTGATACGTTCAGAGAATTGCTTTTAAAAATATTTGTTGGCGAAAAGACAAATAATGAAGATGAAAATTCTGAAAACGAAACACCAAAACCTGTAAGTCCACTTCCGGCATATATTAATATGAAATCGGAAATTTCGGACGAATAAATCCTTCCATTTTGCCTATTTAATCAATTTAAAAATAAGTTTTTAACTTTTTTGTTAATTCAAACGTTATAGTGTTATAGGGCCTGTTAAAAAGTTTTAAAAGGGGTTTTATATGTTGATTATCTTTAGTAGCTTTACTAACAAATCAATAAAACATGTCAAAAACCATTAAAAAAATAGGTGTTTTAACATCAGGAGGAGATTCTCCAGGAATGAATGCCGGGATTCGTGCGGTAGTTAGAACATGTGCTTTTCATAATATTGAATGTGTGGGTATTGTTCAAGGGTATCAAGGTATGATTCGAGGTGAATTTATTCCTATGGATGCGCGTAGTGTAAAGGGAATCATCAATAAAGGAGGTACCATTTTAAAAACTGCGAGATCTAAAGAATTTAGAACGAAAGAAGGTCGCCAAAAAGCTTATGAAAATTTACAACAAGAAGGCGTAGATGCTTTGGTTGTTATTGGTGGAGATGGTAGCTTTACAGGAGCAATGATTTTTAGTTCGGAATTCGATATGCCAGTCATGGGGATTCCAGGAACCATAGATAACGATATTTTCGGAACAACACATACATTAGGATACGATACGGCATTAAATACCGTAGTAGAAGTTATCGATAAAATTAGAGATACTGCGAGTTCTCACGACCGTTTATTCTTTATAGAAGTAATGGGACGCGATGTTGGGCATATTGCGCTTAACGTTGGTGTAGCTGGGGGCGCAGAAGAAATCTTAATACCAGAAGAAAATTTAGGATTAGATAGATTGTTAGAATCTTTACATAGAAGTAAAAATTCTGGTAAATCTTCTAGTATAGTAGTTGTTGCAGAAGGCGATAAAATTGGTAAGAACGTATTTGAACTAAAAGATTATGTCGACGAGCATATGTCGGAATATGAAGTGCGTGTATCTGTTTTAGGACATATGCAACGTGGAGGTTCACCATCGTGCTTCGACCGTGTATTGGCAAGTCGTATGGGAGTAAAAGCAGTAGAAAGTTTGTTAGAAGGAAAGTCTAATTTCATGGTCGGTTTATTAAACGATGTCATGTCTTTAACACCTTTAGATCAAGCTATAAAAGGTCAATCAAAAATTAACTTAGAATTATTACGTGTGTCAGATATCATGACCACTTAAACATTAAATTTAGAATATGTCAAAATTAAAAATTGGAATTAACGGATTTGGTAGAATAGGTAGAATTGCATTTAGAATAGCAGTTTCAAGACCTGATATTCAAATAGTAGGAATTAATGATTTATTAGATGTAGATCACTTAGCTTACTTATTAAAATATGATTCTGTACACGGAAGATTTGATGGAACAATTTCAACAAACAACGGAAACTTAGTAGTAAACGGTAATGAAATTAGAATTACTGCAGAACGTAACCCAGAAGATTTAAAATGGGATGAAGTAGAAGCTGAAGTTGTTTTAGATTGTACAGGAATTTTTACTTCATTAGAAGGTGCACAAAAGCACATTACTGCTGGAGCTAAAAAAGTAGCAATCTCTGCACCATCTGGAGATGCACCAATGTTTGTTATGGGAGTTAACCATAAAGAAGTAAAAGCAACAGATACAATTGTTTCTAACGCATCTTGTACTACTAACTGTTTAGCGCCTTTAGCTAAAGTTATTAATGATAAATTTGGTATCGTAGAAGGATTAATGACAACTGTTCACGCTGCAACTGCAACTCAGTTTACAGTAGATGGTCCATCTAAAAAAGATTTCAGATTAGGTCGTGCGTCTTTAAACAACATCGTACCTGCTTCAACTGGAGCGGCTAAAGCTGTAGGGAAAGTAATTCCTGAATTAAACGGAAAATTAACTGGTATGGCTTTTAGAGTACCAACCGTAGATGTTTCTGTAGTAGACTTAACTTGTCGTATCGAGAAAAAAGCATCTTGGGACGAAATTAAAGCGGCTTTAAAAGAAGCTTCTGAAAACGAATTAGAAGGTATCTTAGGATATACTGAAGAAGGTGTTGTTTCTCAAGATTTCGTATCTGAACCAAAAACAAGTACTTTCGATGCTAACGCAAGTATGGCATTAAACGATGGGTTTATTAAATTAGTATCTTGGTATGATAACGAATATGGTTATTCTTCTAAGTTAGTAGATTTAGCACAACACATTGCAACAGTAAAATAATTTTTTT
Organism: Formosa sp. F44; assembly: GCF_056238645.1. The sequence goes on along the minus strand of NZ_JBWDLJ010000001.1, from coordinate 1,093,446 downwards.
TAATATAACTCCACAGAGTTCTTGTGTTTAGCGCACAGTACTCTGTGGGGTTTTTTTATACCTAACCTTATGATTTTAATTGTTGATAGTGGTTCTACAAAATCCGATTGGATTGCAGTAGATAAAAATGGGAAACAACTTCTCGAAAAAGTAAGAACTAACGGATTAAATCCAGCAATTCTTTCTGAAAAGAAATTAAAAAAAATTATAAAAAAGAGTGAAGTTTTAAACGAGTACAAAAAAGACGTAACTCATGTGTTTTTTTACGGTGCTGGTTGTGGAACAGATAAACCTAAACAGCAATTAAAAGACGTTTTAGAAGGCTTTTTTGAAAATGCAGAAGTGAGTGTCGATGAAGATACAATGGCGGCTGTATATTCTACAATAAATACACCAACAGAAGCTGCTGTAGTTTGTATTTTAGGAACTGGATCTAACTGTAGTTATTTTGATGGAACACAAATACATCAACGTGTAAAGTCTCTTGGTTGGAGTTTAATGGATGATGCTAGTGGTAATTACTACGGTAAACAATTAATCCGTGATTACTATTTTAATAATATGCCCGAAACCATTCGTGTGGCTATGGCAGATAAATATAATTTGGAAGCAGATTATATTAAATACAATATTTACAAGCAACCCAATCCAAACGCATTTCTAGCATCGTTTGCAGAGTTTATGTTTTTAAATAAAGATTCAGAATACATTCAGAATCTAATTAAAGATGGGATTAGATTGTTTGCTAAAAATCAGATTTTACAATTTAAAGAAGAAATAAAAACAGTACCAGTTCATTTTGCAGGATCAATAGCTTATTTCGCTAAAGACGAAATATTAGAAGTTGCAAAAGAAATGAATTTTACTGTTGGTAATTTTGCAAGACGCCCAATTGAAGGTTTAGCGAAATTTCATACTCAGGATATAGAATAATGGAAATAGCAATTATCGCTCACGACGGAAAGAAAGCTGAAATGGTTCAGTTTTTAAACGAACATAGAGATATTTTAGATCAGAAGAAAATCTCGTTAATTTCTACGGGGACTACAGGAACTAAAGTAGAAAAGGCAGGATTTAAGGTGACACCTTATTTATCTGGCCCTTTAGGTGGAGATGCGCAAATCGCAGCGCGCGTAGCGGAAGGATTGTGCCATATGGTTTTATTTTTTAGAGATCCTCTAGAAAAGCATCCGCACGAACCAGATATTTTTATGCTTATGAGGATTTGCGATGTGCACGATGTGCCATTAGCAACAAATCCTGCAACCGCAGAGTTGTTAATCAAAGCATTATAAAAACTAAAAAATCTCTTCTAGAGATTTTTTTTTGTTTTTAGTATAAAAGTATCTTCTTTATCAAAAGAAGTTTATATTAAAACAAAGACCAATTAATTTTAAGCGGTTACTCCACAGTAGAACGCAAAAGAACCATAACATATGTTTAGACATCAAGGAAAAAGTCGAACTAAAAAGCATAACCTACGTATTGCGACTATCTTATCTTTCGTAGCAGGTATTGTAAATGTTTCCGGATTTCTTGCGTTTAAACAGCTTACAACCAATGTTACCGGTCACTTTGCACTATTTATATACGACGTCTCAAACCTTGAGTTTTGGATTGGTACCATTTACTTCCTTTATATATTTTCCTTTTTATTTGGGTCTTTCCTTTCGAGTTTTCTCATCGAAAAATTTAAAGAAAGTAAACAACTCAATGTTTTTGTAATACCTACACTAATAGAGTGTTTGGTATTGACGTCTATCGGATTGCTTAGTAATTTTGTAGAGATAGATTATGCCGATTTTATTGTTTGTCTACTGCTTTTTGCGATGGGCGTGCAGAATTCATTCGTAACAAAAATTTCAAATGCAGTGGTTAGAACAACGCATTTAACAGGACTTTTTACAGATTTAGGAATAGATATCTCGCAATTATTTTTTCCCAAACTATATCCCAACCGTGAAAAGTTAAAATCGCAAATTAAATTACGAATTTACATTATCTTGTTCTTTTTTGCCGGCGGACTTATAGGAGGATTCCTGTATTCTGAAATGCATTTTGGTTTAAATACATTAATTTTTGCAACTCTAATATTACTTGGTAGTTTGTTTTTTGATGATTTTAGATATAAAATTATTAAAACGAGAAGGAAATATACACGCAAAAGTATAGTGTCTTAATTTAGTATTTATCTACGCTCAAGTAAATTTTAAAAACAGTGCAAAACTCAGGATGTTCATGAAATGTCAAATGTTTTTTCTGCCGCTAGGTATTAAAATGAAATCTTATGATGTGTGTAAGTTGTTTATTTTAAAAAGTTTAACGTCTACTTAAAGTCCTTCATGTTTTAGCGTATTACAAAATATATAATCCTTTTGAGTTAAAAATAACAAATGGGTGTATTTAAATTTTACTTAATTTAGATTGTACTAAAGCATGTAATAAATTGGTTTTCTTGTTTTTAAAAAAAGGTATCATAGATAAGATATATTGGAGAGACTTGAAACTAAATATTTGGAGACAAGTTCTATGTATCAACAGAATATTAGGTTATAGCTTTAAGCCTACATTATCGAAGAATTACTTTTAGAAAAATGCTTTTTAGTCACCTTGGAACGGATTTTTATTAATAAAATTGAGTGTGCTTATGACCATCGAAATAGTTATCATATTTGTTATTTTGGGATTAAGTCTTATTTTCTTTGCGCTCGAGCTTTTTTCTATAGATAAAATTTCCATTTTCGTATTGGCCTCACTCTTACTTGCTGGTTTTCTTTCGCCAGAAGAAGCACTTACAGGGTTTAGCAATACAGCCACAATTACTATTCTTATGCTCATGATTATCGCTACTGCTATGGAGCAAAATGGTGTGATAAATATGCTATCCGAATCGATGACCAAGTTAAAAGGATTGCCACTTTTATTACTTATTCCTGTTATTATGTTTATAGTCGCGGGTATATCTGCGTTTATTAGTACTACCGCAGTGGTTATTGTATTTGTAAAGCTTACCAACGAGTTACACCAACGTTATGGGATTTCACAATCTAAATTGTTATTGCCCATTTCTTTTGCTGGTATACTGGGAGGTAGCTGTACATTAATGGGAACGTCTACCAACTTAATTGTAAATGCAATTGCCGAGCAAAGTGGTGTACCAAAATTGTCGTTTTTCGAGTTTACTAATTACGGACTTATTTTTCTTGGAGTTGGCGTGGTGGTGGTAACCGGCTTGTCGTTCTTGCTACCTTACGATTCTAAAAAGACCAAAAATTTTCAAAAGGAACTTCAAGATTTTATTACAAAACTGTGTATTAATAAGGAGTCTACGTTAATAGGTAAGACTATTGGCGAAACTTTTTTATTTACTAATCCGAACGTGCAATTACTTAAAATGACACGAGATGGCATCACTACAAATGCCCCAGGAAAATACATCACACTAAAAGAAGATGATATTTTGCTAGTTAACGCGAGTATGGATAATTTATTGAAAGCCAAAGAAACAGAAGGCATTACTTTATTTAATGAAGTTATACCTGGAGAACATGAAGATGAAGATAATCCAGAGCAAGTAAAACGAGCGGTAAAGAAAGATACTCACATTGTAGAGCTTTTAATTCTTCCTAATTCTAATTTGTTGGGGTTACGTTTAGGGGATATAAAACCGGCCATGATTATGGAGGCCAATCCGCTAGCTATAAAAAAGCGGATTAATATGCGCAATACCAAAGAACGGCTTATTAGAAAACGTGAAGATAAAATCAGGTTAAAAGTAAGCGATCGCTTGTTAATTCAAATCGACGAGGATGAAGTAGATAAATTAGAAGGCATAGAACATGTGGTAGTTATGCAACAACTATCAAGTAGCACGTTCCCCAACGCTCGTAAAAAGTACATATCGCTAGCTATTTTAATCCTGACAATTGGGTTGGCAGCGACGGGGCTGTTTCCTATAGTTAAAAGTACAATTATTGGCGTTTTTCTATTACTCGTGTTCAATTGCTTAAAATTAAATACGGTGTATAAAGATATTAATTGGGAAGTTATTTTTTTATTAGCGGGTTTGATTCCCATTGGTATTGCCATGAAAAATACTGGAGCAGAAGTATGGTTGTCAGAAAATTTAATAGGTATGCTTCAAGGTCAAAGTCCGATGCTAGTTATTGCTGCACTCTTTGGAATTACAATGCTGTTTAGTGGCGTAATTTCTAATAATGCAACAGCAATTATAATGACACCCATTGCACTTTCTGTTGCCGCGGGTTTAAATTTAGATCCTAAATTTTTTATCCTATCTGTATTGTTTGCTTCCAACTTTAGCTTTTTCACGCCTATGGGATACCAAACCAATACCATTATTTATGGACTCGGTATTTATTCCTTCCGCCATTTTGCAATTATAGGTGGTGTGTTATCCGTTATATTATGGGTGTTGGCCACATTTTTGTTTTCGGCTAAAATATAAGGAAAGACATTATCTGTTTTTAGTTTAGGTCTAATCGGTTAAAATAAGGTATAACAGTTTGTCACGATAACACTTTTACCATCTTTTAAAGGAAGAGATGCTAAGAAAGAAACCTCTTTAACTTTAAAATTAAAGGGTGGCTCTAAAATGTTGACGCCACTTCCATTTTTCAATCGAATACCTTGGCCGGAAATAATATCTATGTTCGGTGAAAAATGAGACGTTGGTAAGTGTTCAGTAAGTATAACATATTTAAAAGTTGTTAGCTTATTTAAGATGTTTTGAATTTCTGAATTTGACAGATGTTGAAGTACTTGTCTTAAAATAGCACAGTCTCCATGAGGTAACTCGTCCACAGCAAGATCTAGGCATTCAAATATTAAATTATCCGCATTAAATGTTTCTTTGTTATGAATAATAAGATCAGAAACAATATCTACGCCAGTATAACGGCTTGTATAGTGCACTAATTGTTTCCCAATGTTAAAATCGCCACAGCCTAAATCACAAACCTGTAAAGCGCTGTTGTGTTGTTTTAAAAAAGAGATTACTGCCTTTATATACGGATTAACAAAATCGGGATGATGAGAACCTTCTCCAGAATAAAATGTAGTCTGATTATCTCCCCATAGTTTCATTTCATAAACCTGTTCCATTGCGGCCTTTGTTGGCCATGGTGTTTTTTTTCTTTTTTTGTTAGACGAATTTTCAGTCATTGGTTTTAATCTAAAAATAGGTTTAAATATAATACTAATATTTAGGTTATACATGTATTCAAATTTAGGTCATGACCATAGTTAGTATACTTTCATATTATTTTTTTAATGTATGTTTGTAATATGAGATACTTAGAGAAATTTACACCGATTTATTTTATACTCTTTACTTTTGTGTTGTGCTTAGGTTGTAGTTCTGATGATACGAATGCAGATTCTGATGACGACGATATTGCAGAAGAAAAAATAGCCCTGACAAGCTTTGATATGCTAACGAAAGACCATACGTTTTCTGTTATAAAGTCTGATGTTTTTTCTGTAGACTCTTTGGTGGTATGTCTTTTTCCTGCGCCTGTAGATTATGCTAGCATAAGTCCTCTAGTTAATTTTGAAGGTACCAGTATTTCGTATCGCATAAATAACGAATCGTTTATTGAATACTCCGAATCGGTAAACAACAATATCGATTTTAGTTATCCTAATGTTGTAGATTTTAAAATCTCAAATTCAGACGATACAGAGTCTAAAGTATATAGAATTATTGTTGATACAGAGCAACCTATTTTATTTGCGAATTCTGAAATTACGATTCCAGATTCTCCGGTAAGTAGTAATTATAACGGTTTAAATATAGATACGTGGAGAAATGTTGGAAATTACCCAATTAGACTGACGTATAGAACTACGGAATATGTAGATGTTGAAACTCCGGAAACAGGTTTAAATAATATTTTTAGTACAACCTTAACCACAGCATCTGATATTATAAATCCGAATGAAGAGGGACAAGTTAACGTTTTTACAACAAATGCTACGATACCTGGATCTTACGCTTCTACGGCTTTATTTAACCTGAATTTTAATGAAAATTTAGGCTATATTGTTTACGATGACACCACAAATATATATGTGAAGGATATCGGATATGCAAAGGCGACATTAAAGTTAAAAGGGACCATGATTTAATTGGTCATCACAAGTTTCAATAAGCTTATAGTAATTAGTTGCCATTTCAAAATTGATTTTTTGAAGAATCTGCTAGATTATAATCCGAGTTGTATTCTTCAAAAAATATTAGAAGTATTAATCTTTTTCAATAACTAATCGCGACAAGGCTTCTGGGTAACCGCGCTCAATAGCGAGTTCACGCGCCAAAATATCAATGTCCATTTTAGAAATACTATCTAATAAAGTACTTGAATTTAAAAGTGTTTTAATTGCAGGAATAATATCTTCTTCTTGCATTTTTGTTAAAATCTGATTGGCTACCGTTAATGCAGAAGATGCTTTAACAATTTCACTTCTAGCATAAGATTTGCAAGGGAAACTAACTTCGCCAACTCTTAAACTTGGATCGTTCCCAGGTATTTGCTGTGCGCCATATAAAGGCGGGCCACCAACTTGGGCAGATTGAAACGACGGGATGTATTTAGCGACTGAATCGATGGCGTTTTCAGTTCTGCTTTTAATTTCTTCAGTGTCCCAACCAGAATCTAGTTTTTGGGTAATGCCGGCGTCAAATTCGGGTTGCGACATATTATCTTTAGATTGTACTAAGCCATGTTCAAATAAGGTAATATCGTTAGTCATACCATGAATCTGATAATAATCGTCGCAATAGGGTGTAAGTTGTGTCATGCCGTGCGGAGTTCCGCGTTCTCCATGAAAAATAAGTTCTGGGATTAATCCAGGAATGGGTTGCCATTTTGAAACATAGGCCGCTTTAAATTCAATTAAACGTTCCGTGTTTAGATGTAAAGATTCGTCGAATGTCCCTGTTTTAAAACCACATGAATTCACCAAGTATTTCACTTTGTATATCTCATCTTCAGTGTGTATTTCCCAGTTGTAGCCTAAATTATCGTGACTAACATCTTTAATTGACGAAACGTTAGTATTGGTTTTTAAAGAACATGTCTCGGTTTTAGACAATGCTAATTGTGCTTGAGCGCCTAGTCTAAATAAGTTCCAACCAAATTCTTGGACAAGGATTACAGGTGTTTTTAATTTAGTATAATCAATTAAATGTATCGTATTTATCATCCATTCATCGGCCGTTTTTGGACGAGCAATCGCTGGACGATTTGCTAAGGTGGCTAAATCTTCCTTAGTGTATATTTTATAGTAATCTTTAGGAGCTCCAAGGATGGCGTTAGAAGGATCTTCAGCAATCAATTTGGAGTAATAGGCCACTAACATCTCAAGACGATGTTCAATATTATCTAAGCTGTATTTTTCCGATTTAGGAACACTAATAAATGTTGGTCTTTCGTCTATAGATTGTGGAAATAATTTTGCCATTTCTATAGATTGCTTCATTAGTATTCTACATTGCGCTTCAGAAATATCTGGATATAAATTTCCTCCGGCATGTAAATGACAAAAAGGAGGTCCGTTTACAACACTATTTTCTTGTTCAAATAAAATAGAATCGATGCCATTTTCGGCCAATTGCAAAGCGGATACTACTCCTGAAACACCGCCACCTATAATACCAACATTGTAAATTTCGCTCATATTAAAAAAGCTTTTGAAGTTCCGAAAATTGGTCTACTACTTGTGTCGGGTTGTAATCTGCTATATTCTCGTTATAATTGTACCCGTAACTCACACCAATGCTATGCATATCTGCATTTTGGGCCGCAAGAATATCGTTTTTAGAATCGCCAACCATAATAGATTTTTCTATAGTGCTTCCTAGTTTATCTACTAAATGAAATAGAGGTGTAGCGTCTGGTTTTTTCTTAGCTAAAGAATCTTCGCCAACCCATAGAGAAAAGAAGGATTTAATCTCTAATTTATCTAAAATAGGTTCTATAAAACTAAATGGTTTATTGGTGCAAATAGCCAATTTATAGCCTTTTTTCTTTAAATAAATTAGAGTATCATGTACACCGGGATACATAAAAGTGTCTTTGCAAGTCACCGCTTTGTAGGCTTCAAAATATATTTTAAAGGCTTCATTTAAAAAATCTTCAGAAATGTCTTTATCAGGCATAGCAAATTCCAAAGCGCGTTTAACAAGCGGTTGGGCTCCATTTCCTATAAATGGAGTTACTTGAGCAATGGTTAAAGCAGGTGCTTTATAATGCGATAACATTTTATTTACGGCTAAGGTAAGATCTGGAATACTATTGATAAGCGTACCATCAAAATCGAATATGATAAGTTCTTTGTCTTTAAAATTCATCATGTGTATTTTAACACAAAGATGCGGAAGTTTTAATACAATAGTAAGTGTTTAACATACTTTTGAATACAATAAACGGTTAACGATCTATTTTTCAATTTATGATAATAAATGAATGTATACGTCATGATTATTGCTAAATTCTATGCCAATTATTGACACACCACAATGTATGTATCTTAAATTAAAAAGATAAATTAGGGTATTATTAGGAATTTCAGTACAGAAGATTTCTCTTGTTTAAATTCAATTATGGGTTAATAATTTACCGTTCTCAAATCGGTTAGGACTTATTATTTTACTAAAATCTGTTAAGTTAATTTCTATATTTGGATTATTGATAAATAACAATGGTTTTTTTCCGTAAAACGATGCCCACATAGAATATGTGCTAGGAGGGCCACATAGATAATCACATTTGCTTAATGCATATAAATCGTCCATAAGATTTGCGTTTTTTACTTGAAATACAGAATGATTCTCAAAATTTTTCGTATTAATTTTCTCGTTAGAGCACAGTAAAAATGTAACTTTAATATTTTCCTTAAATTGTTTCTCTAGTTGAGCTAAGAATTTCTCATAAGTTTTATCTGTATAATAATATTTACCATTTAGGTAGTTCTTATAATCTCCTCTTCTTATATGAACCCCTATAATTACTTCATACATTTTTCGTTTTTCTAATATAAAATTATCAACCTTTGCCTTGGTATTTTTTTTAGGAGTAAACAAGTGCCTAATGTCAGCATTGTTGTATAGTTCTATATTGGGCTTTTTATGATGCCATGATTCGATTAAAACAAGTTTTCTTTTTAGGTTTATTTTATTCAATCTCTTGTTTTTATCGTAGAGAATATTTAGTCTTCTTAAAATTGTTTTGAGAAATGCTTTGTTTATTAATTTATATAAAAAACTGTTATTTATAAATATTATATTTTTTTTTAATTTTAAATTATCAAAGTCATTATAATAATCATAGAATCCAATTATTATTAATATATAATTATTATTTAGGGCATCAATGATGAATGGAGTGTAAGCCCATAATCTATTACATAATTGGCCTTGTTTATCAATTAATACAAGCATTTTTTTTTCGTAAAATTAATGCGAATAAATTAAATGTTATTACGGAATACCGTATTACAAGACATATATTTTAAAAAAAAATTTTAATGTATAAAATAAATTATAATTAAAATGTCATGGTAGTTCTCACATTAAAAACTCTCGGCGTTAGGTAATTTGGAATGGCGTATTGGCGTTTGCTATAGACATCGCGTACCCAAGTATTGGTGATTGAGTTTTGAGCATCAAATACATTGAAAATCTCGAAGCCTACAGATAGATATTTAAATGGTTTTTTCCATCCGTTGTCAAAGGCTTTGCTTTCATCTACTATAACGTACTGTAATCCTAAATCGGCTCGTTTATAATCCGGTAATCTGTTCTGGTAGTCGTATGGGTCTGCGTAACTCGGTGAACCTCCAGGTAAACCAGTATTATAAACTAGGTTTAAATACATTTTCATTTCTGGCATATTGGGCACATAATCCTGGAATAACGCCCCAAATTTTAAACGCTGGTCTGTAGGTCTAGCAATAAAGCCACGATCGTCTATATTTTCTTCAGTTTTTAAATATCCGAAACTAAACCATGATTCTGTTCCTGGCACAAACTCTCCGTTAATACGTAGGTCCAATCCGTAGGCATAGGCTTCAGCATTATTATCTGCTTGGTAGCGTATACGTACATTTTCTAAAGTATACGGATTAACATCTGTCATCTTTTTGTAATACGCTTCTGTGGTTAATTTAAAAGGACGTTCCCAAATTTGAAAACTATAATCGTTTCCTGCTACAAAATGAATGGATTTTTGCGCTTTCACATCGGGATTTACGGTACCTGTAGAATCTCTTAATTCTCTGTAGAATGGAGGCTGATAATATAATCCTCCAGAGATTCTAAACAGCATATCGTGTTTCCAATTGGGTTTTATTGCGAATTGTCCACGCGGACTAAATACGGTTTGAGACGATTTATCGATATCATCGCCATTTACAGTCCAAGACTGGGAGCGGACTCCGGCATTTGCCCACACCTCGTGCTCACCAATTTCAAATCGACGACTCCATTGTACATACGCTTGAAGTCTATTTATAGTTGTATTATTTGTAGCGCGTACATTTTGAAAAGCAACCAATGGTCCTTCATAAGCTTTGTAAGGTTGATTGTTTGGATTTCTAAATTTTGGCGGATTGATAGAAAAACCAGCTGAATCTATAATTTCCCATTCTACTAAACGGTCTCGAATATCTTCATTTGTAAGTTTAACCGACCAGTCGAAATCATTTCCGTTGGTTGTGTAACTTCCTTTGTGTTCTATGGTCGAAATTAAGGCGTCTAAATCGTTACGTCCGTGATTTAATTGGCCGCCAATTCCTTCACTGTATTCCACTTCTCCTAAATCTTCGTCTCCAATATTGCTATTAACTTCCCCTAAGCGATATTGTGCTAGAATATCGAAATACTCTTCTTCCGTAGTATGGTAAGAAGATCCTATAAGGTGCAATTTTAAGTCATCACTAACGTCGTAAGTAGCTTGTAACGCTCCAAAAAGGGTTTGATAAGCATCTTTTTCTTGTCCGTCGTAAAAAACTAATAAGGCAAGCGGATTATTTATAGTTCCAAAATTAGTCTGGCGCGTTTCGGGTTCGTAATTGTATTTATTTATAGAGGCATTTCCTAAAAAGTTTAGACTAAATTTATCTGTAAACTGATAAGTTAAATAGGTTTGTATGTCTGCAAATTTCGGATCGTAATTGGTTTGAGTTTCTTTGGCATCTACCAATAAACTATTATCGCGGTATCGCATTCCAACCAACGCGGTTAGTTTTGAATCTTTACTAACGCCTTCAACAGTTAAGCTTCCTCCAAGTAGACTTAAGTCGGTATTAATAGCAAAATCCACAGGCTTTCTATAGGTAATATCTAAAACAGACGATAATTTATCGCCGTATTTTGCTTGAAATCCACCAGCCGAAAAATCTACATTCTGAGTCATATCGGCATTTACAAAACTTAAACCTTCTTGCTGTCCTGAACGCACTAAAAAAGGTCTGTACACTTCAATACCATTTACATACACTAAATTCTCGTCGTAATTTCCACCACGAACCGAATACTGAGTACTTAATTCGTTATTACTACTTACTCCTGGAAGTGTTTTTAAAAGGTTTTCAATACCTGGATTTGCCCCAGGTATTTTACGAATTACAGCAGGATTCAAATTTACAATACCTTGAACATCTTTACGTGTGGTTCCCGATAAAATAACCGTTTCAATTTGTTCTACATTGGGGTTCATTACTGGATTAAATTCAAAAAATTCACCGTTTTTTAAATTAAAACTAGCAGTAATAGACTTAAATGATACATGTGAGTAGGTGATGGTAATGTTTTTACTATCAGGTATTTTAATGGCATAAAATCCGTTTTCGTTAGATTGTGTTCCAATATTATTTGCGGTAATGTTAACGTTAGGAATAGGATGATTTAATTCGTCTAAAATAACACCTTGAACCGTACCATTTTGAGCTATGGAAAACAAGGGTATTAAAAAATATAATACGTTTAAAAGTAAACGATTGTAGTTGTGAGTTGTGTTCATTATTTTCTGTGAAACCGAGCTTCAAAAGTAGAACTATTTCCTACATTATCGGTAACTATTAGTTTAAAATCGTTGTGGGGCTCTGTGCTTATTTGGTCGTTAAAATCGTAAGTTAAGGAATTCGATTTGTATTCGTATTCCATTAAAATCCACTTTCCGTTAATTGTAGCTCTATAATCTGAAATGCCAGATAAATCGTCTGTAATTTTAACCTTTAGAGTTTTAGCATTGCTAATCCACTGCTCGTCTTTAAAATTAATTGGAGTGATTTTAGGTGCAATAGTATCCGAAGCAATGGTATAATACCCTAAACTTTTAGTTAATGTACTTAAGGTGTTTTCTGCTCTAGTTGTAGTCGAATATTTTGGCCATTTTTTATAACCGACTAATTCTGCAATAAATAATTTCTCTTTGTCTGCGTCGTTATATTTAGAAATGTCGAAGGTTATATTAAAACTTTTTCTTGCGGCATGACCTATAGGAAGTAACTGTAAGGTGTCGTTAGTACTTTTAAAATCGATAAAGAAATCGTCGTAAAAGGTGTTCTTGTAAAAGGTAACAGTGGCATTCTCTTCGGCTAAAGTTGTGGCCTGATTAGCGTATATATAATTTGGGGTAACTTCGTAAGCCTTTTTTAATACGTCCTGACTGAATTTACCGTCGATAGGTACAGTAACCCAACTTTCGTTATTACGAAAATCGCTTACTTTTATTTTGTAGACACCCGAAGTACTGTCGGTAATAGTTAGATGTCCCTGATCAAAAGTGTTTTTGTATAGACTTAAGCCATTGTTGGTGTCGACAAATAATTTCTGAATTTTATCTTTTTCAGTTTTGTAAATATCATAATCAATTAAGCGGTTAATATCATTGGTTTCGTAAAAAGAAAAGGTACTAAAATCAATTTCAAAATTAGTACTTCCATTAAACTGTGTTTGTATGTTATACACACCATTTTTATTATTCGCTAAATCCTGACGGTCTATGGTCTCAATACCGAAACCAATTTTACCAACTGCAGTAATAGATTCTGCCATATAGTTTCCATCTGCTAATCTAGTAATTCTGACAGGTTGCTTATTAGCCGATTTATTAATTTGGGCGTCTTCGCTAATGGGGTAGGCGTATAAGCCACTAATTAATGGTTTTGTGGTGTCCTTTGTGTTAATTCCAAATAACATCGGATTCATAGGATGTTCATTCTTATCTCTTATTTCGAAATGTAAATGAGGACCTGCAGAGCTTCCTGTGTTACCGCTATAGGCAACAAGTTCTCCTTTTTTAACAACCAACGCTTTAATAGGAGGAAACAATTCGATGCCATAAGTTTCTTGCTCGTATTGGCGTTCTTTTAAATACGCTTCTATTTTTGGAGCGAGTTTAGAGAGGTGTGCATACACTGTCGTATATCCGTTAGGATGTGTAATATAGAGTGCTTTACCGTAACCAAAAGGTGAGATTTTAATACGACTTACAAAACCATCGGCAGAGGCTAAAACTTTTAAACCTTGACGTTGTTGCGTTTTTATATCCATACCCGAATGAAAGTGATTGGGTCGCAACTCTGCAAAAGTTCCTGCAAGCACAGTTGGAATTTCTAACGGATTCGCAAAATAATCTTGAGGATAAGGATTTTGTGAATACATTATAAGCGGAAGAAAAATAAATAAGAATAAGGGAATTCGCATATATGAAAATTGAGGCACTAAAGTAATTATTTGATGCCAATATGCAAAGTATAAATTTACATTAGGCTCACATCATATTGAAAATGAGAGTTAACGAAGAATTTTAAATTTTATAGGCAAAACAATTGTTATTTTTCCCAAGGTATCTTAACTTTGTGAGATAAGTATGGTAATTGCAAATGAGTAATATTGAAGAAATTGTAGATGCTCTAGAAGTTAAAATTAGCAAGATGCTACGCAAAGTTAATGCGTTACAGCAAACAAATGCTAAGTTACAAGAGGATTTAATTCAATCTCAGAACAACCTTCAATTGAAACAGCGAGAAAATGAAGCTTGGGAAGAAAAATATGAAGCGCTCAAAATTGCAAAAAGTATGCTTGGCAGTGACGATAATACAAAAGAAACTAAGCTTAAAATAAATTCATTAGTAAGAGAGATAGATTATTGTATTTCACAACTCTCTGAATAATGTAATCATACATTGATTTTATGTCAGAGATGCTGAAAATTAAACTTTCTATTGCTAACAGAGTATACCCGTTAACGATTGCTCCAGAGCAAGAAGAGGGTTTGCGTAAAGCGGCAAAGGAAATAGAAGCAATGATTAAACAATTTGAGCAAAGTTATTCTGTTAGAGATAAACAAGATGTTTTAGCGATGTGTGCTTTACAATTTGCATCTCAAGTAGAACAAAAACAAATAGATAAAGAGTCTGTTAGTGAGCATGTCGAAGAGAAGTTAGTCGCTTTAAATCGGTTGTTACACGAACAATTAAATTCTTAACGTTCTTTAAAATAAACACAGTTACTGCCTGTATTGGTCATTTTTTTTGATAAACTCAACGTTAATTCTTTAAAGAGGGTGAGTTTAAGTTGTAAAAGCATGCTGCTAGTATTGAATACGTTCAATATTTGGGCAGATCCTTGATCAGCTTGTTAGCCCTAAACTTGTTTTTAAGGAGTTTATACAAAACTATAAAACCGATACAGGCTTTTTTTATATATAATAATTACTAACCTTAACCCATGGATAACTCAATTATATTGATTGCAGGAGGGGCGCTACTTGGCGTCATCATAGGCTTTATCATAGCCAGAACATTAGAGAAAAGCAATGCCGCTAAAGGTATTTCAAGCGCAAAAGCAGAAGCGCAACGAATTATAAAAGAAGCTACTAGCGATGGAGAATCCATCAAAAAAGATAAAATATTACAAGCTAAAGAAAAGTTTATAGAGCTTAAATCTGAGCACGAAAAAGTAATCTTAGCACGTGATAAAAAAATGGCTGATGCCGAAAAGCGTACTAGAGATAAGGAGTCTCAATTGTCTAACGAGCTTTCTAAAAACAAAAAACTAAATTCAGAGATAGAAGTTAAAATTAAAGATTTTAACTACAAATTAGATTTCTTAGACAAAAAAGAAGCAGAGATAGAGCGCCTACATAAGAGTCAGATTGATCAATTAGAAGTTATTTCTAGTTTATCGGCAGAAGAAGCAAAATCACAATTAGTAGAATCTTTAAAAGGTGAAGCTAAGAATGATGCTTTAGCGTTTATACAAAGTACCATTGAAGAATCTAAACTTACTGCTCAACAAGAGGCAAGAAAAATTATAATCAACACCATTCAACGTATCGGTACAGAAGAAGCAGTAGATAATTGTGTATCTGTATTTAATATTGAAAGTGACGATGTTAAAGGACGTATTATTGGTCGTGAAGGACGAAATATTCGTGCTATAGAAGCCGCTACCGGAGTGGAAATTATTGTAGATGATACGCCAGAAGCTATTATCTTATCATGTTTTGATTCTGTTCGTCGTGAGGTTGCACGTTTATCGTTACACAAATTAGTAACAGATGGACGTATTCACCCAGCACGTATCGAGGAAATTGTTAAGAAAACAAGAAAACAAATTGAACAAGAAATTATTGAAGTTGGTAAACGTACAGTAATCGATCTTGGAATTCATAATTTACATCCTGAGCTTATTAAAATGGTAGGACGTATGAAATACCGTTCGTCTTACGGTCAGAACTTGCTACAACACTCGCGTGAAGTTGCTAAGCTTTGTGGAATCATGGCAGCAGAATTAGGCTTAAATCCTAAATTAGCTAAACGTGCTGGATTATTACACGATATCGGTAAAGTGCCAGATGCCGAGGCAGACATGGAAACACCACACGCAATTTTAGGAATGCAGTGGGCTGAAAAGTTTGGAGAGAAAGACGACGTTATAAATGCTATTGGAGCACACCACGACGAAATCGAAATGAAATCGTTATTAGCACCAATTATTCAGGTTTGTGATGCCATTTCAGGAGCAAGACCAGGAGCAAGACGTCAAGTTTTAGATAGTTATATCCAACGTTTAAAAGACTTAGAAGATATCGCTTTCGGTTTCCCAGGAGTGAAGAAAGCTTACGCTATTCAAGCTGGTAGAGAATTACGTGTTATTGTTGAAAGTGAAAAAGTAACCGATCAGAACGCATCGGATTTATCATTCAACATTTCTCAAAAAATCCAAACGGATATGACATATCCAGGTCAAGTAAAAGTGACTGTAATTAGAGAAACAAGAGCAGTAAATATTGCAAAATAGTACGTAAATTACATATTTTATACAACAAAAAAAATCCAGCTATTTAGCTGGATTTTTTTTGTTTAAACACTACCGGTAAATATTTAGGAGATCTACATAATAATATCTAAACGGTTTGCCAGACATTATATTTAGAGTGGTTATTTTAGTTTAATTCCTTTAAAACATCGATCTACTATTATTAAAAGGCTAATGTAATTTTAGATATGTGCGGACATAAAAAAAACACATTAAATGTCGTGACAAGATCATTTTAATGTGTTTTTATTTTATGGATATGAGTGCTTCTAAATCTTTTTTTAAGATTTTAAGAAGGTAAGTAGCGGTTTAATAAAACGCTCAAAACTTTCAATATGCGGTAAGTGTCCAATATGATCTAACTCGACCAATTGTGCATTTGGTATTGCATCTCTTGTCTTTTTACCTAACTCATTATACAGTCCCATGGTTTTTCTTACAGCCTCAGATACTAAAGGCTTTCCTAAAGCAGTTCTATCTCGAGTCCCTATAATAAGTAAGGTTGGAGAACTTATTTCGCTAAATTCGTACACTACTGGCTGAGTAAAAATCATGTCGGAGGTTAAGGCTGCATTCCAAGCAACGGTTTCATAATCAGAATTTAAAGTCCAACCCGCTAATAAATTTACCCACTGGTCGTATTCAGGTTTCCAATTATTATCGTAATAACTAACCAACTGATATTTCTTTATGCTTTCGTAACTCTTCTTTAATTCACTTTTATAATTCTCTTCAACCGATTGGTAAGGTGCTTTTAATTTCCAATCTTCTAATCCGATTGGATTTTCTAAAATCAATTTTTCGGTAATATCTGGATACATTAAAGCAAATCGGGTAGCTACCATACCACCCATGGAATGACCTAAAACTGCGGTTTTTGTAATATTTAACGTGTCTAAAACAGCTTTTGTGTTTTGTGCGAGTTGCTGAAAGGTATAGTGAAAATGATCTGGTTTAGACGATTTTCCGAAACCAATTTGGTCTGGAACGATCACTCTAAATCCGGCTTGCGTTAAACTTTGGATGGTTGTTTTCCAGTACGCTCCATTAAAATTCTTACCATGCAATAGCATAACATTTTTACCATTGTAATTAGATGGTTTTATATCCATGTAAGCCATCTCCAAATCCTGATTTTGAATATGAAGATCAATTTTTTTAACCTCGTATGGATATTCGTAATTAGATAATTGTAAATCTAACCATTGTAAATCTTCACCTTGTGCTTGGATGAGATTTTGAGACATTATAAGTATTGTGAAAAGTAAAATTGTTTTTTTTATCATAATCTTAATTACTGTTTTTTGTGGGAATGCTTTTAATAAAATAATCGTCTAAGACTTCTAGTTTTACTTCGGCAACCCCTTGATTTATTAAGTCTAATTTTTTTGCGGCAGCTTCAGAAACATCTATAATTCTACTTTTAGTATGCGGACCACGATCGTTGACTCTAACGACCACAGATTCACCATTGGTTAAATTTGTAACGATTACTAAAGTGTCGAATGGTAATGTAGGATGTGCTGCTGTAAGATAATCTTTATTGTATTTTTCTCCGCTTGCTGTATTTTCTCCATGAAACGTATTACTATAATAAGACGCAACTCCTGTAGTTTGTGCAAGTGCGAACTGACTAGAAAGTGCAATACATAAAATAGATATAAATTGAATTATAATTTTCATATTAGAAAAGATACAACAATAGGTTTAAATAATTTTTTTAGCGCTTTATAGAATTATTCTTCGGTTTTAGTCGCGATAGGTTTTAGGACACCGTCGTAACTAATACTATTTCTATTACTACTATAAATAGTTAAAGATGCTGACTCGAGACTATATACTTGTAGCGTAACTGTTATTTTTTCATTTTTATTGGAGGTCGCATATTCTATAGTAGCTCTTCGTTTTTTATCGTTATAATTAACTTTGTAATCACTATATGTATTATCGAAAGAAATACCACCATCGCCACCATAGTTAGCTATTTGTACGATTCCAAAATAAGGTAATTCTGCTTTGGTTTGTGTACTATCTACAACTAAATAATTTGGGTTTCCAATTAAACTGATGCGTCTTCCTTTTTGAGTTGTGGCCCATTCGCCTTCAAAAGTAAAATGTTTATCTTCAATTAGCGATTTTACCTCTGCATATTCATGTTCCTGCTGTTCTAATTTTGCGGCTTTTCTTTCAGCTTTTGTTTGGGAGAAAGTGAACTGTATTCCAAAAACTAAAGCAATAATTAAAAAGATGTGTTTTTTCATGATATTTAATTTATTAGTAAGTAACAAATGATGTACCAAGATAAAAAATATGCTTTAATTTTATTTTTTAAAGATTTAAAATTAAGAGAATAAGAGCGTTAAATTCAAAAATTCTGGGTACAAATGTGATAAAGTATGGTGTTAAGGTATCGATTTTAAGCAGATTAACGTTTACTAAGAAATCGTTTTAACCATAAACCCGATTTTTTAACGGTGCGTTTCTGAGTTTTAAAATTTGTATAAATAATACCAAATCTTGGTTTAGTACCTTCTGCCCATTCAAAATTATCGACCAATGTCCATATAAAATATCCCTTAACAGGAATATTATTTTCAATAGCTTTAAGTGTGTATTTAAAGGTCTTTTTAAAATAGTTAATCCGATTTTTGTCGTTAACTTTTCCCTCAATTAATTCATCTTCAAAACACACACCAGATTCGGTTATGTAAATGTTTTTAATTCTCGGATAGGCATTGAATTTCTCTAAGACTTTATATAATCCTTTAGGATATATTTCCAAATTCATCGCGTTTATTTTGACGTCCCTTTTTTCGGCAGGGACTTCTTGAGCAAATAGAACAGGAGGGAGTAAGCTGAATTTTGCGACAATTTTAAAGTAATATTGTAGGCCAATAAAATCGAAATCGAAAGGCATTAATTCTTCATCTCCAGGTAAAACATATTTTTCAATTCTATTTAAACCAGGAATGGCATCCATGGGATAGCCTAAACCTAAAGTGGGTTCTATAAAAAATCTGTTGACTAAGGCATCTATCCGAGCGGCCGCTTTTTTATGGATAACACGACGGTTAAGTGGTGAAACATGTGAGCATGAAAACGTAGTGCCGATAATAGCATCTTTAACATTTTTACGGACAATTCTTCCGCCTATGGATTGGCAAAGTGTAGCATGATGTGCGGCGGGTAAGAAGTTTTTAAATCCTTTTTTACCTGGCGCGTGCATGCCTAAAAAATAACCTAATCCAACAAAACTCATAGGTTCATTTAAAATAATCCAAGTTTTTACTGTGGCGCCGTATTCTTTAGAGCAGAATTCGACATATGTTTTAAACCAATTTAAAATCTCTCGGTTAGTCCATCCGCCCTGATCTTCTAGTGCCTGTGGTAAGTCCCAATGGTACAAGGTCACCCAGGGCTCTATATTTAAGTCTATACAGGCTTGTATAAGGTCGTGGTAAAATGCTACGCCTTCTGGGTTGATTTCTCCAATACCGTGAGGAAATATACGAGACCACGATATAGAGAACCGAAAGCAATCTAAATTAAGGGCTTTAACTTTTAAAAGGTCCTCTTTATAGGTGTTATAAAAGTCTGTTGCTGTATTTCCATTTCCTTTTTTAAATGATTTACGATTTGTGAACGTATCCCATATTGAAGGGCCTTTACCATGTGTGTTGTATTCACCTTCATTTTGGTAAGAAGAAATTGCTGTACCCCATTTAAATGATTTTGGAAAATGTTTAGATTTCATGAGTTATAGGTATCTCATAATTAATTTAGTAAGTATATGTTAGCCTAAAAACCCTAAAATTAGGGTTTCCCTAGATAGCTTACCACATTTAAACTTTAAGAATAGATTAAGTTTAACTTAAGTTTTCTTCCTGTAAATCTTCATAAATTTGCTCTTTATAATACATTCAATTTGTAAGCAATAAAATTACAATATTAAACCTAATTTATAGTCGTATGAGTGCTAAAACATTAAATAATATAAAATATTCAGTATTAGATTTAGTTCCTGTTACTAAAGGAAATTCTGCGCAACATGCCATGAGAAATGCTTTAGATTTGGCGCAACACGTAGAAACTTTAGGATATTCTAGGTATTGGATTTCGGAACATCATAATATGGATAGTTTGGTAAGTTCTGCAACCGTGGTTTTATTAGGTTATATTGCTCAAGGCACGACTAAGATTAGAGTGGGTTCTGGAGGAATAATGTTGCCAAATCATGCGCCATTAGTTGTTGCAGAGCAGTTTGGAACATTAGCAACCCTGTATCCGGATCGTATAGATTTAGGTTTAGGAAGAGCGCCAGGAACAGACCAACGAACAGCTATGGCTTTGCGTCGCGATCGTCAGGAAAGTGTTCAGGATTTTCCGAATAATATTCAAGAATTACAGAATTATTTTACAAATGAAGATCTAGGCGAACCTGTAAGAGCGATTCCTGGAGAAGGTTTAGATGTACCCATTTACTTATTAGGTTCCAGTACATTTAGCGCAGATTTAGCCGCAAAAAAGGGATTACCTTATGCATTTGCGAGTCATTTTGCACCAGCACAATTATTTGATGCATTACATATTTATAATAATGCGTTTACCTCATCGTCGGCTTTACAACAACCTTATAGTATGGCTTGTGTAAATGTTATTGCAGCCGACACCGATGCCGAAGCGCATGTATTGGCTACCAGTTTATATCAATTAGCTATGGGAATTATTACTAATGTGCGTCGCCCGTTACAACCACCAGTGGAATCTATGACTGGTATTTGGAGTGAGGAGCAAAAAGCTATGATTACCAATATGCTACATTATACATTTATTGGATCTAAGGAAACCATTGAAAAAGAACTCAATGCGTTTGTATCCAAAACTCAAGTGCAAGAACTTATAGTCGTGTCTCATATATACGACCATGAAGCACGTAAAAAGTCTTATAAAATTTTAAGTGAAGTATTCACCTCTTAAAATATTTGGTAGCAAATCTTAAGAGGTGATGTTATCACTATTCTTCAAAAAAGAAGTTATGGATTTCAATTATGCTTCCCCGACCGATTTGAATTAGATAATATCTGATAAATTTTACGGCCTTTCGTATTTAATAAGTGTATAAAAGTTTAATCGATTCGTTTTAAGTTAAGATCTTGAAAATCGAAACTAAAATCTATATTAGGTGATATGCCTTTCATTTTAATTTGCATGGCTTTTCCTTCTTCATCTAAATTAAAGATGGCAAAGGCATCGCAAGGCATTTCGGTATATTCCCACTTTACAGCAAATGTGGTCGCCTTATAAAAATACATTTGTCCGTTTAATTTAGGAGAGCGCATAGAGGTAAACCAAAGAGATCCATTTTTTTCTGTAATAGTAATGTCTCCAAACCAAGGATCGTTATAAGTTCCGATATAATTTTTAAAATCGATTTTAATCTTTTTATTAGCCTCTACAGTTTTCCAAACAGCTGTGGTTACTTGATCTCCTTCTTTTTCTTGAAGCTGACTGTAATTTGATAATTCCGTAATCCAATCTTTTTTATCAATTCCTAAATACATATCTAATATGGTCTCTGGAATGGAATAAAAGGCATATCCTCCAGGGTCTGAGTTTGTTAATACTACAATACCTAAATTTAGTTCAGGAACTAAAATAGTTCGCGATAACATGCCCGGTAAACCGCCAGTATGTTCTGCAATTATTCTTCCTTTTTTATCCGAAATTTCCCAACCTAGTCCATAAGCAGAAAAGTGATTTTCAGTTCTCTTGTCGGCATATAATTCGAATCCCGTCATGGTGTGTGGTGCCCACATTTCTAATTGTCGGGCTTCAGAAAACAAGGCTTTAGACAATTCTGGACCATATTTACCCGCATTAAGTTGCATTAACATCCACCGACTTAAATCGTGTACACTCGCATTAATACCACCAGCAGCGGCAGCAAGCTCACCACCATCGTAGGCTTTTATTTCTGTTATTTCATTATTATAAGAACTATGTGGTATCGCTATATTGGCCTGCGATTCGATACGGTCTACAATAGGGACACTATTTTCCATACCTAGTGGATTGAAAATTCGAGTTTGAATAAAATCTGACCAAGATGTTCCAGTGATTCTAAAAATAACTTCTCCTGCAACGAGGTATAATAAATTGTCGTAATCGTATTTGGTTCTAAATGCTGAAACAGGTGTTTGGTATTGAAAGCTATTAATAACATCGCCTATCTTGAAATCACCTCCACCAGGAAATATCATTAAATCTCCTGCGCCTAATCCTAAACCACTTCTATGGGTAAGTAAATCGGTAATTGTAAAATTTGAAGTAACATAGTCGTCGTACATTTTGAATTCAGGAATATAATCTATGACGAGATCATTCCACGATAATTTACCTTCATCTACCAAAATTGCCAAGGCTGCCGAGGTAAAGGCTTTAGAATTCGAAGCAATGGCAAATAAGGTATGTTCATTTACTGGTGCTTTGGTAGATATCGATTTTACACCATATCCTTTAGAATGCAAAACTTTTCCATCTTTTACAACAGCAACAGCTAAACCGACATTATTTTTTAAATTCATAGATACAGCCACTAAAGAATCTATTTGAGAATTACTTATGCTCTGGGATTGGGCAATAAAGCTGTGTAAAACAAAGATTAAGAGTAATGTGGTGATTTTTAATTGAGACATAATAAATGATTTGTTGCGGTGCATATTAAAAAGGATTTAAAAGTATAAAAAATTACGTTCTATATCCTATTTTTTTACTGGGCTTGAGTGGACTTTAAGTAGTATAAATAATTCGAAATGCATAGTCTAGATAACTACAATAAAAACGAAGACTAGAATTTATAAAATGGATCGAAAAAGTTTCAAACGTTTGAAAAACAGGTGTCTCAATTAGTTGTTTGATAGCGTGTTATGGTATTTGTATTTAATCACTTGTTTTATTGATGAAAATGTATAAAACAATCATATTTAACAGTTTTTAACACTTCTTTAATTGGTTTCATTAAAAGGTTCTTAATTCGATGTAAAACTGTCATTTGTCATGTTTTAAATCTTCTTTAAATCTGAACTTTGAGTTATCGATTTAGAACATAGATTTAATATACAATAATATGAAAGTAGCAGAGTTAAAAAATTCAGACTTAAAGACTAAAGGCTTCCAAGATGGAGATTGGAATACAGCTATTAATGTACGTGATTTTGTGTACAGAAATATAACACCATATACAGGAAATCATAACTTTTTAATTGGGCCTAGCGAACGTACTAAAAAATTATGGGACGTTTGTAAAGATGCCACTAAAATAGAACGCGCAAACAATGGCGTACATTCTGTAGATACAGATATTGTTTCAGGAATTGCAAATTTCGAAGCAGGATATATAGATAAAGAAAACGAAACAATTGTTGGTTTACAAACTAACGGTTTATTAAAAAGAGCTATGAAACCTTTTGGAGGTTACAAAGTAGTTCAAAAAGCATTGGAGGAGATTGGTTTAAAACCAGCTAATCAAGTAGACGAATTATTCTCTAAATATGTTAAAACCCATAACGATGGTGTGTTTGATGCCTATAATGCTGAAATTAGAAAATTTAGATCTTTAGGATTTTTAACAGGATTACCAGATAATTATGCGCGTGGTAGAATAATTGGAGACTACAGAAGAATTGCTTTATACGGTATTGATACTTTAATTGCCGCTAAAAAACAAGATTTAGCAAACATTAAAGGCCCAATGACAGATGCTGTAATTCGCTTAAGAGAAGAAGTTTCTGAGCAAATTAAAGCGCTTAAAGAAATGATTACCATGGGTAATGCTTATGGTTTAGACCTGAGTCGTCCTGCAGATAATGCTCAAGAAGCTGTACAGTGGACATATATGGCCTATTTAGCTGCAGTAAAAGAACAAGATGGTGCTGCTATGTCTTTAGGTAATGTATCTACGTTCTTAGATATTTTCATCCAGAGAGATTTAGATAATGAAGTTATTGGAGAAATAGAAGCTCAGGAATATATCGATCAATTCGTAATGAAATTACGTATGGTGCGTCATTTAAGAATGTCTGCATACGACGAAATTTTTGCTGGAGATCCAACATGGGTAACAGAAGCTATTGGAGGTATGTTTAAAGACGGACGTACTAAAGTAACCAAAACGGCTTTCCGTTTCTTACATACATTATACAACCTAGGACCATCACCAGAACCAAATATTACAGTTTTATGGTCGCCTTCTTTACCAGAAAACTTTAGAAAGTATTGTGCTAAAGTCGCTATTGATACGTCTTCAATTCAGTTTGAAAATGATGATTTAATGCGTACTCTTAGAGGATCAGACGATTATGGAATTGCGTGCTGTGTGTCTTACCAAGAAATCGGAAAACAAATTCAATTCTTTGGGGCTCGTACTAACTTAGCAAAAACATTACTTTTAGCTGTAAATGCTGGTCGTTGTGAGATCACAGGTAAAAAAATGGTTAAAGGTATTGAAGTAGATAACGATGAGTATTTAGATTTCGATAAAGTAATGGCTAATTTTAAATTAGCAATGAAAGAAGTAGCTCGCGTGTACAACGATTCTATGAATATTATTCACTACATGCACGATAAATACTACTACGAAAAAGGTCAGATGGCTTTAATAGATACTAACCCAGATATTAATATCGCGTACGGTATTGCTGGTTTATCTATCGTAGCAGATTCTTTATCAGCTATTAAATATGCTAAAGTTAAACCAATCCGAAATGAAGAAGGATTAACTGTAAGCTTCGAAATTGAAGGTGAATTCCCTAAATATGGAAACGACGATGATCGTGTAGATATCTTTGCTCATGATGCTGTACAAGACTTTAACAACGAATTAAAAAAGTTAGCAGTCTACAAAAATGCAGAACCAACAATGTCTGTATTAACCATTACGTCTAACGTAGTTTATGGTAAAAAGACGGGAGCCACTCCAGATGGTCGAGCTAAAGGTGTGCCTTTTGCACCAGGAGCAAATCCAATGCACGGACGTGATACTAATGGCGCTATTGCATCTTTAAATTCTGTTGCTAAAATAGACTATAAAGATTCGCAAGATGGTGTATCAAATACATTCTCTATAGTGCCTAAATCTTTAGGATCTACAGACGAAGAACGTATAGATAACTTAGTAGCCACTTTAACCGGATACTTTGAGCATGGCGCACAACATTTAAATGTAAATGTATTAGATAAAGACACTTTATTAGATGCTATGGAACATCCAGAAAATCACCCGCAATTAACAATTCGTGTGTCTGGTTATGCTGTTAACTTTATAAGATTAACAAGAGAACAACAAATGGAAGTTATTTCACGTTCGTTCCACGAATCTATGTAAACGAAACTCTGTTTATTTAACTCCAAGAGGTATTCAAAAAACATAACGCACTAATTTTACTTCATTTATAAGTAATCTCCTTAAATTATTAGTGTAACTTATATTTTTGAATACCTCTTTTTTTTTAATTAAAATCTTATTACTATTAAAACTACAGATATAACCTTAAGTGTACATTCTATCGAGTCCTTTGGGACGCATGATGGTCCAGGAATTCGAATGGTTGTGTTTTTACAAGGCTGTAAATTAAAATGCCAGTATTGCCATAATCCGGATACTATAGACACTCACGGAGGTACAGAATACAATATTGAAGATCTTGTAAAACGCGCCGTAAGAATGAAATCTTATTTTGGTGATCGTGGTGGAGTTACCGTTTCTGGCGGCGAGCCTTTGTTGCAGTCAAAGAATTTAATTTCATTTTTTAAACGTCTAAAAGAAGAAGGCATTCATACTAATATCGATACCAACGGACGGTTATTAAATCATCCAACCAAAGAATTATTAGATGGTTATGCCGATTTGGTGATGCTGGATATTAAGCACATGACAGAAGAAGGGTTTCAGAAAATTGCTGGAGCGAAAAATAAAGAAACGACTTTCAATTTCGCAAAATACCGTGAAGATTCAGGAAAGAAAATGTGGTTACGGTATGTACTTATTCCAGGAATTACAAATACACCCGAATTGTTACATCAATTAGGATCGTATTTTAAAGATTATAAAACTATTGAACAAATAGAACTGCAACCTTATCATAAACTAGGTATTCATAAATGGGAAGCCTTAGGTTGGGAATACGAGCTTAAAGATGCAAGGGAGAATACTCAAGAAGAGCTAGATCAAGCGAAAGAGATCTTAGAAACGTACTTCAAAAAAGTAAAGGTGAATTAAAGCGTGTCTGGTTTTTAAAATTGAAAATATCATTATGAATACACCTAACGAAGGTATTAAAATAATTAACGAAATAGCTCTTAATAAAGAGGGATACACCGTAAAGAAAACATTAATTCTTGCGTTTTTAGCAGGTGCTTATGTGGCTTTTGGCGGATTGTTAGCCATAACGATTTCTGGAGGTTCACCTGAGATTATAGCACGAAATCCTGGTTTTGCAAAGTTTCTATTTGGAGCGGCATTCCCTTTAGGATTAATTCTTGTAGTTTTGGTAGGAGCAGAGTTGTTTACTGGGAATAATGCCTATTTTATTCCTAATATTTTAAGTAAAAAACAACGGGTTATAACCATGTTTAAAAATTGGGGGTTGGTGTATTTAGGCAACTTTATTGGCGCTCTTTTTATTGCATACGTTATAACACATTTAACACACCTTGTAAGTAAAGAACCGTATCTAGATATGGTTTATAGTATAGCACGAGGTAAAACAAGTCATTCGTTTTTAGTCACTTTTATAAAAGGTATCGGAGCGAATTGGTTAGTGTGTCTAGCCCTTTGGCAAGGTATCGCAGCCGAAAACTCAAGCGGTAAGATTATCGCTATTTGGTTACCTGTAATGGCTTTTGTAACTTTAGGATTCGAGCATAGTATTGCTAATATGTATTTTATTCCACTTTCAATTTTTGAAGGTTCAGGAATTACATGGAGCACATTTATATTTAAAAATTTAATTCCAGCGACTCTCGGAAATATCGTTGGAGGTGCTTTATTTGTAGGGTTACCTTACGGATATTTGTTTGGTAATACGGGAACTACCCCACAAAAAATTAAATCTAAGCTAAGACAATTAAGCAGAAATGCTTAATACAAATGCTCTTGCGAGCAAACAACTATTTTACTAGTACTTAAACCTCAATTTATATTGGGGTTTTCGTTTTTTTAAGGGGTACTTAAATGTGCTTGTTTAAACGAATCATTAAAATCGTTATAAAACAGAGTCGATTAAGTAGGACGAAGCGTGATTTTTTTAGAATTAAACCATTTTTGAACGTTAACAGGATTCGGAATAAAACCAGTTTGGTTATTATAGGCTTTTAGATAATGACTAAAGATATTCCTAAATAAGTCAACTAAAAGTTTAAGATTTAACTAGTAAAGAATGGGGGAGAATTAAGTCTCTGTATATAAAACAAAAGCCCCATAACATATTATGGGGCTTTTATTACTCTTAGTTTAGCGCTAATTTCTTCTCAATTAATTCATGCCAGGTATTAATAATCTGAATCTCGCCACTTAATTGCGTATTTACCGCTTCATTGTAAAATTCGAATTGTTGTTCTGGCGCCGATTTATCTTTAGGAATAAAGTCTAGTTTTAATCTTTCAATCGCATAAGAACTGCTTGTCGCGTGTAGGTCCTTTCCAAATTTTAATATTTTACAATCTTTATAATACGATAAATCTACACAGTTTTCAACCGAGTTATCTGCTGTTTTTTTGAAGAAGAAAACCAGGTTTTTAATGTTGTCCATCCCAATAATAAAATCGGCTCCTACATCGTAAATACTAATTTGGGCATCATGTTTATCTGCTAAAGTTTGTAACGATTTTAGTAAAGTGTTTTTTCTTTTTCTGCTTCCGCGACTTGATAATATAAAAGGTAAAGCGCAAATTGCTATAAAGAATGCGCTAAGGATCATTGTTCCAGTATTCATTGTAATGTGTTTTAAAATTATTTCATAAAAAGTGCAGATTATATAATTAAATATAACCTTGCTGTAGTAAACGGGTAGTGCGTAATCACACTAAAAAGGAATGATGTTTACCAGAAATAATGAAACGGGAAAATGGAATCGTTTTTACGATAATTAACCAACGTATTGGTTTGGTTAATTTTGTATTGTAAGAATTGTGAAGCTATTAATTGCTCACTAATTTTAGGAAACCAAACAGAGTTAAATAACGGAATCTTTAAAAAGTGACCTCCCGAAGAAGGAAATGATATCACTACATTTTCAGGCTCTGCAGTTAAACTGAAAATTGATTCAGAGACCTTTGAAACCTTCTGCTGTTGCTCTGGATTGTTTGGATGATAGGTGAAAGTTTCAGGCAGAGGCTGTGTTACACTGTACAGTGCAAAACAATATAATAGGCTTAAAAGTAAGCCTCCCGAAAATTTAACAACTTTTTTCACGTCGCAAATTTAAATGTTTCTAAATAATAAAGAATAGGTTTAAGGTAATTTATCAAAAAATTATGATAACCTACCCAATAAAATACCAGCCGTGGCTTCCTGCTACCGCTCCAAAAATGGTACATAAACTAAGAATAAGCAAAATCCAATGTGCGCGATGAATAATTCTAAATGCCTTATCTGGATTTTTTTCAACTTCTTTTCTAAATAATTTATGAAGTAAAAGCGGTTCTAAAACATATAATACCAATGTGAAGATAATCCACATTATTGTCATGGCATGAATCCACCAAAATCGAATATCTAAATATCTGCTCCAAGCATCCATTTCGTACATCATGTAAAAACCTGTAATTCCTGTAAGTAAGGTCGTGATTTTAGCTTGGGTGGCGAACTTACCTTCAATTTGCTCGAATGTCTGTAATTTATCCTCCTTCGTTTTCATTTTTTTTATTGCAGGAATAATAACGGTTGTGACCATAGAAACGCCACCAATCCATAACACAACGGCTAATACATGTATAACTCGGGCAAGGGTAAAAGTTTCCAAGGTGGGATAGAATTTAGTTTGAAAAATGTTATACTAAGTTAAAACAATAATCACTTCTATTTAAATATTTAAGTGAATAAAAAAGATGATTGATGATTTTTATTAATCTAAATCTATAATATCATAATTATTGATGCCTTATAGATGATGGGTATTGTATTTAAAGAAATTTTCAAGTTTTATAGTTTAATTTTGTTGTCTAAAATACAAACGTTACGCATGAATTTTACCACCTTCAATTCCTTTAAAAGTAGAAATTTTAGATTATTCTTTATGGGACAATCTGTATCGCTTTTAGGAACATGGATGCAGAAAACAGCGGTGAGTTGGGTAATTTACAGTTTAACGCAATCTAAATTTATGCTTGGTGTTACGGTGTTTGCAACACTATTTCCTACCGCAATTATGTCGCTTTATGGCGGTGTTATTGCAGATAGACATAATAGACACAGCGTATTATTAATTACTCAAATTGTCTCGTTACTTCAGGCTATTTTACTAACCATTTCTATTGTGTTTTTTAAAGACCATGCCGTTTGGACAATAATTGTGCTTAGTGCAGTTTTAGGTATTATAAATGGTTTCGATGTACCTGCAAGGCAGTCTTTGGTGCGTGAAATGGTAGATAATAAAGACGATTTACCTAATGCTTTAGCCTTAAACTCGTCTATGGTTAATCTGTCTAAATTAATTGGTCCTGCGCTTGCTGGTTTTATTTTAGAATCTTTTGGAGACGAAGTGTGTTTCGGAATGAATGCCATGAGTTTTATACCTGTAATTATTTCGTTGCTATTAATGCGCTTACCAAAACAGGAATTGAAACCGAAGGCCGATAGAAATATTAAAAATGAATTTAAAGACGCTTTTAACTATATAATCAGTACGCCTGAAATTCATTCGGTGTTAATTTTTGTGGGGCTCATGAGTTTATTTGTATTGTCGTTTACCACCTTAACACCAGCTTTTGCAAAAGATGTGTTTAATGGTTCGGCATCTACCTTAGGTGTAATCGATGGTATTATTGGTTTTGGTGCTTTTGTTGGCGCTATATTTCTAGCGTCTTTAAAACCTGGAGCGAATTTGGTTAAGGTATTAGCTATTAATTCCTTAGTTTTTGGAGTCGGACTTATATTATTCTCGGAAAGCACTAATTATTATATGGCTCTATTTTTTGTGGCGATAGCGTCTTTCGGAATGATGTCTGTTCGAACGATTACAAACACTATCATCCAAGTGAATGTACCTAATCATTTTAGAGGTCGAGTGATTAGTATTTACGTGATGACGTTAACCGGACTTTTACCCATTGGAAGTCTAGCTATAGGAAGCATATCGCATTATATTGGCGTACAGTCCATGGTTTTAATTCAAGGTGTTTGTGCCATAATTATTGCTCTTGTTTATGGGAAATATCTTAAAAAGCAAAAACTAAAGAAAGAGGCTGTAAACTTGCTAAAACAACGACCAGAGCAGGGCTTAGGAGTTAAATAACTTCTGTTATATGTTTATAAAATCAGTCTTTAATCGCTTTTAACGCATAAACCATAGGTATCTTAGAATCTAGGTGTTTAATTCTGAATTGTTTCGGATTGACCTCAACAGTGTGTCTAAAACAATCGTAAGGCGAATAATCAAACTCCTTAAATGTTTGTAATTGTAAATCATTCTGAAGTAAACTCCCAAGGACTTCTCCAAGACTATGATTCCAAGTTATAGATTGTTGCGTAATATTAGCTGTTCTATCGGCATACGTCCCAGACTCTGTTTCCACAATAGCTTCTTTTTTAAAGTAGCTGTAGATAATCTTATCAAAATCGTCATCGAACATCCAAACTGCAGGATGAAATTCTACAAACACAAAAGCTCCTTTTGGTTTTAAGTATTTCGAAATTAATTGTGCCCATTGGTTTAAATCGGGTAACCATCCAATGGTGCCATAACTAGTATAAACGATATCGAAAGTATCATCTAAATAATTCGGTAAATCGTATAAATCACAACAAATAAAGGATGCATCTAATTCTAGTTGTTTAGCTAAACTGTTAGCATTTTTAATGGCCACATCAGATAAATCAACACCTGTAACTTGTGCTCCTAAACGGGCTAAAGACAGCGAGTCTTGACCAAAATGACATTGTAAGTGTAATATCTTTTTACCTTTTATATCGCCAAGTAACTCCAATTCAATAGCATTTAAAGAGGAGTTTCCGTTAATAAAACCTTTAACATCGTAAAAATCGGATGCTAAATGTGCTTGCGTTTTAATATT
The DNA here is from genome assembly GCF_056238645.1 of Formosa sp. F44. The sequence continues at coordinate 1,061,807 of NZ_JBWDLJ010000001.1, read as the reverse complement.
CCAAGTGGCTTTGTTTATGGCTTTATAATCGTGTTCAGGATTCATGGTTAGTTGAATTAAATACAAGTTGAAAGAACAAATTACATATAATTTTTAAAAGGAGTGATAAGTACATTAAATTAAGAGGATTGAGCATGAACTTTCAGATTTAAATCACACGATTAAACTTCGGAAAACAAATACATTATCTTTGCTCAAAATTTTGCATATATTTTGAAAGACATCTTACTAATTACACCTCCATTTACCCAATTAAATACACCGTATCCAGCAACGGCTTATTTAAAAGGATTTTTAAATACTAAGGATATTTCTGCAACTCAAATGGATTTGGGAATTGAAGTGATTATAGAGTTGTTTTCGAAAAATGCATTTACGATGTTGTTCGATTCTGCTTACGAGAATGATACCATTCAGAGTGAAAATGCGCAACGTATATATGCTTTAAAAGACGATTATTTAAAGGTGTTAGAGCCTATAGTAGAATTCCTGCAAGGCAAGAACGTAACTTTAGCAAGACAAATTTGTACCGATAATTTCTTACCACGGGCATCACGATTCGATAATTTAGAAGATTTAAATTGGGCCTTCGGTAATATGGGAATGCAAGATAAAGCCAAGCACTTGGCAACCTTGTTTCTTGAAGATTTATCCGATTTTATTATTGAATGTATAGACGATAATTTTGGTTTTAGTCGCTATGCAGAACGTTTAGGGATGAGTGCCAATTCGTTCGATGAATTGTACGACAGTTTACAACAAGATATTACCTTTATTGACGATATCACGCTACAAATTTTGGAAGCTAAATTAGAAGAAGTGGAACCTCAAATTGTTTGTTTATCGGTGCCGTTTCCGGGGAATTTGTACAGTGCGTTTCGTTGTGCACAGTTTATAAAATCTAATTACCCAGATATTGTTGTTGAGATGGGAGGCGGATTCCCAAACACAGAGTTGCGTTCTTTAAAAGATGTTCGTGTGTTTGAGTTTTTCGATTTTATTACATTAGACGATGGGGAATTACCTGTCGAATTATTACACGATTTAGTAGTCAATACTAAAGATAAAAACACCTTCAAGTTTAAACGTACTCTGTTATTAGAAAACAATGCTGTGGTGTATAAAAATGATAGTCCGCTTCCGGATTATAAGCAAAGTGCAGTTGGGACACCCGATTATTCAGATTTGTTGTTGGATGAGTATATTTCGGTTATAGAAATTGCAAATCCAATGCACAGTTTATGGAGTGACGGACGTTGGAACAAACTCACCATGGCACATGGATGCTATTGGGGAAAATGTACATTTTGCGATATTTCCTTAGATTATATAAAAATTTACGAACCTATCGCGGCTAAGACATTAGTCGACCGCATGGAGGAGTTAATAGCGCAAACGGGAGATACCGGATTTCATTTTGTCGATGAAGCCGCGCCACCGTCATTAATGAAAGCATTAGCCTTAGAAATATTAAAACGTGATTTAACGTTAACGTGGTGGGCAAATATCAGGTTCGAGAAAAATTTTACTCAAGATTTATGTATCTTATTAAAAGCCTCTGGATGTATTGCGGTTTCTGGTGGCTTGGAAGTGGCATCAGACCGTTTATTAAAACTAATTGATAAAGGTGTCACGGTTGAACAAGTGGCGCAGGTGACTCGTAATTTAACCGAAAGTAATATCATGGTGCACTCGTATTTAATGTACGGGTATCCTACACAAACGGAGCAAGAGACCATAGATAGTTTAGAAATGGTACGTCAGTTGTTTGAAGTTGGCGTTTTGCAATCTGGTTTTTGGCATCAGTTTGCGTTAACAGCGCATAGTCCAATTGGGTTAAATCCAGCCGAGTTTGGCGTTACGCCACATTACAACGACATTACATTTGCAAATAACGATGTCGCGTTTTCGGATGTGACAGGAATTGACCATTCAAAATTTAGTAACGGACTAAAAACCTCATTATTTAATTATATGCACGGTATTGGGTTTGATTTACCGCTTCAGGATTGGTTCGATTTTAATGTTCCCGATACGATAGTAGATTCAGATTGTATTTATAATGCTTTACAAACCGAACCGAGTTTCAGTGTAAAACCAACCGCTAAAATTGTATGGTTAGGTAACACACCGTTTGTAGAAGAGGTCTCGAAAACTAAAAAAGGAACGACCTATACGAGTTTGAAAATGACGTTTTACGATAAAACAGATGCCTTTCAAATTTCAACACCTTTAGATGAAGGTGAGTGGTTATTAGATATGCTAGAACAACTTAAGCCAAGTAGTGCCACGCAAAAGTCTTTTAATATGTTGAAGAAAGATTTTGAATCTCATTTTGATAATTTCGAATTGTTCTGGTTTTCAAAACCTATAAACACTTTAAAAGAACACGGTTTATTGGTATTGTAATCCTATTGTTTTTTAAGCTTTTTATTTTGCAATGGCATTGCATACAATAATTTGTATATTTGAATCGATGAAATTTTTAGCAGTCATATTATCCATTTATATTTTAGCATTAAACTTTGCGCCTTGTGAAGATATTGCTTCTATTGACGATGATATAACTACCGAAATTACGCAACAATCGGATGCGAACCACGAGCACAACGCAACAGACGAATGCTCTCCATTTTGCCAATGCCATTGTTGCCATATTCACGCTACAGAATTTACGCCTCTACAAGTTTCCTTTACAGTGCCAGACATTTCAACAAAAATATTTCTTCATTTCGATAGTCTAGGTCAAGATTTTAATCAGACGTTATTACAACCGCCTCGGGTATAATGTGTCCTGTTTTTACAGGGTTTAATACCAATTCTTGTTTGAAATTACTATAAAATAAAATAATGATTTTTTTCTTTAAATGAAGAAGAAAAATAAAGCATAGCCTTAGTTACGGTTTCTTTTTATTCTGAAATAGAAAGTAAAAAAGGGTGTTTTATTATGGTTATTTCAATGAGAAATGGTATAAGTACATAATTCTTAAAGACCATTTAAGAATACGTTTTAATTTATAATCACATTATAACCCATTTTGTATGATTAATAAAATCATTGATTTTTCAATCCATAATAAATTTATTATTGGTTTGCTTACGCTTACCATAATAGGAGCGGGGATTTGGAGCATGACAAAAGTGCCCATAGATGCCGTTCCAGACATTACAAATAATCAAGTTCAAGTCATTACGCAAGCGCCTAATTTAGGCACCGAAGACATAGAACAATTTGTAACCTATCCTGTAGAAGTTGCGATGAGTAACTTACCAGATGTTAAAGAAATTCGCTCGGTATCACGTTTTGGTTTATCGGTAGTCACCATCGTTTTCGACGACGACATGGGAACTTATTTACCAAGACAATTAGTATCCGAAAAACTGACCGAAGTTAAAGAAGATATTCCCGAAGGTTTTGGTACGCCAACCATGGGACCAATTACTACCGGATTAGGAGAAATCTACCAATACACGCTTAAAGTAAAGCCTGAATTTAAAGACACGTATTCGATTTCAGATTTGCGTACCATGCAAGATTGGATTGTGCAACGTCAAATGGCTATGGTGCCGGGTGTTGTAGAAGTGAATGCTATTGGTGGGAAAATTAAGCAATACGAGGTTGCAGTAGACCCTTCAGAATTAAATGCGATTGGTTTATCTATTACCGATATTTTTGAAGCTTTAGAAGTTAATAATCAGAATACTGGTGGTGCGTATATCGAGAAAAACCATCAAGCCCATTTTATTCGTGGCGAGGGTTTAATTCGCAGTTTAGACGATATTAAACAAATTGTAGTGTCTCATGCCCAAGGTGTGCCCATTACTATTGGGTCTATTGCCGAAGTTAAATTTGGTTCGGCCATTCGTTATGGTGCACTTACCCAAGATGGCGAAGGCGAGGTTGTTGGCGGATTAGTCATGATGTTAAAAGGTGCGAATTCTAACGACGTAATACAAGCCGTTAAGGAACGTATGCAACTCATTCAGAAATCACTTCCGGAAGGTGTCGAAATTCAACCGCTTTTAGACCGAAGTGTTCTAATTGCGAAAACAACCTCTACCGTTGGGTTCAACTTAGTTGAAGGTGCGCTTATCGTCATCTTTGTCCTTATTTTTCTATTAGGAAATTGGCGTGGCGGACTTATAGTCGCATCGACCATTCCGTTATCGTTACTGTTTGCATTTATATTAATGTATGTATTCGATGTTTGGGCAAATCTAATGAGTTTAGGTGCGATAGATTTCGGAATTATTGTCGATGGTGCAGTTATTATCGTAGAAGCCACCGTATTTATTTTCGCCTCTCAAGTCCTTAAAAAAGGAAAACTCACATCCGAAAACCGAGATAAAATTGCTTCAAAAGCATCAAAGAAAATGATGAATGCCGCGTTCTTTGGTCAGCTTATTATTCTTATAGTTTTTCTTCCAATTCTTGCTTTAGAAGGGATTGAAGGAAAAATGTTTAAACCTATGGCGTTAACTTTTATTTTCGCGATGATTGGTGCAATGATTCTGTGTTTAACCTACGTCCCAATGATGTCGGCTTTAATACTTCGTGCGCCTAAAACAGATAAATTATCGTATGGCGATAAGTTTGTACACTGGGTAGAGCGTAAATACCAACCGTTATTAGATGGCGCTTTAAATAAAGGAAAATGGATTATCGGACTTGGGGTTTTGTTATTCGGAGTCGCGGTGTTTATGTTTTCTAGAATGGGAGGTGAATTTATTCCGCAGTTAGACGAAGGCGATATTGCATTTCATGCCATTTTAAAACCAGGAAGTTCGCTTACAGAAACCATTGAAACGACAACAAAAATTGAACAGGTTGTAAAAGCTAACTTTCCTGAAGTCGATAAAGTTGTGAGTCGTATTGGTGTCGCCGAAATACCTACAGACCCTATGCCCATGGATTTGGCCGATGTTATTGTGATTCTTAAACCTAAAAGCGAATGGGTGTCTGCCAGTTCTAAAGACGAATTGATAGATAAAATGAAGGCCGCGCTGCAAGTAATTCCGGGTGTAAATTACGAATTTACACAACCCATGGAAATGCGTTTTAATGAATTGTTAGAAGGTGTTCGTGAAGATATTGCTATTAAATTATATGGTGAAGATATTTATGTATTGTCGGAAAAAGCTGAAGAAGTAACCAAACTCATAGCAGGAATAGAAGGGATTGGCGATATGAAAGCTGAAGCCACCACAGGATTACCACAAATGACCATTACGTATAACCGACAAAAATTGGCGCAATACGGATTGCAAATTAATGATTTAAATCAGATTGTGGAATCTGCTTTCGCAGGAGGAAAAGCAGGAGTGATTTTTGAAGGTGAAAAACGTTTTGATGTGGTCGTGCGTTTACAAGAAAAAAACAGAACAGATATCACAGATGTTCAGAATTTGTTTATAAAATTACCAGGCGGTTCTCAAATTCCGTTAAAGGAAATAGCAGATATTTCGTACAAAGCTGGGCCTATGCAAATAAGTCGAGATAATACCAATCGCAGAACGTATGTCGGGGTAAATGTACGTGGTCGTGATGTGAAATCTTTAGTGACAGAAATTCAAGCGAAATTAGATGCCGAATTAAAATTACCTCCAGGATATTTTATCCGTTATGGTGGGGCATTCGAAAATCTTGAACGCGCCAGTTCGCGATTACAAACGGTAGTTCCAATTGCATTATTATTGATTTTTGTACTCATATATTTTGCTTTAAAATCATTTCCGCAAACGCTCATGATTTACATAGCGATTCCCATGGCGACTATTGGTGGGGTCTTTGCGCTTTGGTTGCGAGATATGCCGTTTAGTATTTCGGCTGGTGTCGGATTTATTGTCCTCTTTGGAGTCGCCGTATTAAACGGACTGGTGATGATTAGCGGTTTAAATGAACTGAAAGACGAAGGCGTCGTCAATTTAAAAGACCGCATTTTTGAAGGGACTAAACGCCGAATTCGACCAATCATGCTTACCGCATTTACAGATGTGTTAGGGTTTCTGCCTATGGCAATTTCGGCATCAGCAGGAGCCGAAGTACAACGTCCGTTAGCTACTGTGGTTATTGGTGGTTTATTAACCTCAACGTTATTAACCTTATTCGTACTTCCTATTTTATATCATTGGGTTGAGGAACGACAGGATAAAATCACCATAAAACGTTCAATGGGACCAGCAATTGCTATAATGGTGTTGTGTTTAGGACTCCCACAACTAACATTTGCACAACAAGTACCCAATCAAAGTCAGGAGATTTCTTTAGAAGATGCAGTGCAATTATCTAAAACGCAATATCCATTATTAAAACAAAAAGCGTTGGCTATAGATAAAGAAGAAGCAATTAAAAGTACGGCTTTCGATTTAGGGATAACTAATTTGTCTACAGGCGGTGAAGAACTTAGAGACGGTGAAGGGATATACACTACTGTTCGGGTCGCTCAAAATAATATTGATGTATTCGGAATTGGTGCTAAAAAGCAGTTGCAGGATCAGCGTATTTTACTAGCCGAACGTGCGTATCAATTATCGGAGCTTCAATTGGCATTGGAAGTCAAAAAAGCGTGGGCCAAAGCGTATCAGACTAAAATGCAGTATAACTTGTATTCAGAATTAGATTCTATTTATACCAAGTTTGAACAAGCAGTTGCTCTGAATTATGAAGTTGAAGCCATTTCGAGATTAGAATATGCGGCGACAAAAAATCAGTATTATCAAATTCAGAATACAAAAACAAAAGCTTTTACCGCATATAGTGTTGCCTTGCAACAGTTAAATTTGTGGTTAGCGTCCGATACATTTTATACCGTTCCTGATACTTTTGATGGTCATGATGCTTTAATTTCAGAATTAGACATTGAAAAACATCCGGCGTATCAAGTAGCCGAATTGCAAGTAAAAGCTTCAGAAGCCCAATTAAAAGCGGCCAAAGCAAACAGTCTGCCTAAATTTAATGTGCAAGGTGGTTTGCAAAATGTAGATGGGCAGTCCGGGTTTTACAGTTTTCAAGGTGGGATATCGATTCCGTTTTTATCCGGTAGTAAACGCGCCGATATTAAAACAGCCAAAATAGATAAACAGATTGCAGAATCTAATGTGCGCTTAAGACAAGAACAGGTGAAATCTGAATATTTTCAAGCTCAGGCACAGTACTCGCAATGGTCGGAATCTTGGATGTTTTACAATTCTAAAGTGTTGCCATTAGCTAAAGAACAGCGTCAAGGGGCGTTATTGGCCTATAAAGAAGGCGCTGTAGATTATAGCGGATTTTCACAACTTATAAAAGAAGCGATTCAATCGGAATTGGATGCACAAGAGGCGCTTCTAAATTACTTGAACAGTTTATTCGAATTACAATATTTTAATCAGAATTAAGATGAAAAAATTAATATATATCAGTGTGTTTACACTTCTTACAAGTGTTTTAAGTTGTGGGTCTAAAGACACAAAATCAAACGAAACGGTTAATGAAGTTGAAACTTCTGAAGCAAAACATGAAGACCATGGCAATCACGAAGAGGCAGAAGGTGTGCATTTAAAGGCGTCTCAATTTAGAGCCTTACAAATGAAAGTAGATACTTTGTCTAACCGTTTAATGAGCGGTTATGTAGAAGCTAACGGAACTTTAGAAGTGCCACCTCAGAACGAAGCTTCGGTAACCACAATTATTGGTGCTAATATTGCTTCCATAGAAGTGATAGAAGGTGATAAAGTTGAAAAAGGTCAGGTTGTGGCGTATTTAACGCATCCGAATATTATTAAGATGCAGACCGATTATTTGAATGCTTATAGTAATAGTGTGTATTTAAAAAAGAATTTCGAACGTCAGAAAAAGTTATATGATTCGGGTGTGGGGTCTGGCGCTAATTTTCAGAAAGCAGAAGCCGAGTATGAGGCATCGAAAGCATTGGCAAATGGCTTGGGTGCGCAATTGCAGTTATTACAATTGAATCCGAAAAGTATTCAGAATGGCACCATTTATCAGCGTGTGGGATTACGCACGCCTATAGAGGGTTTTGTGCAGAAAGTAAATGTGAAAACTGGGCAATTTGTAGCTCCAGAAACAGAAGTGTTCGAAATTGTAAATACGCATCATGTGCATGCTGATTTAATGGTGTTTGAGAAAGATGTACAACATGTGAAAAAAGGTCAGAACGTTAGATTTACAGTACAATCATTTCCTGATGACCAATTAATTGCCGAAATTTATTCAGTGAGTAAAACTTTTGAAGAGAATCCGAAAGCCGTACATGTGCATGCCGAAATTAAAAACGACAAAGGCCATTTAATCCCGGGGATGTATATTAAAGGGAAAATTCAGATTAACGAAGTTGCATCATTAGCCATCCCGGAACACGCTATTTTTAAGGAAGGCGATCGTTTTTTTGTATTTAAAGCAGAGCAAGAAGCCGAAGAATGGAAATTTGAACCTTTAGAAGTTATTCCTGGCGCAAAAGACGACGGTTGGCAAGCGGTTACATTTTTAGAAACCCCAGAAATAACCACCAAATTTGCTTTAAACAATGCGTATTATTTAAGTGCGGAAATGAAAAAATCAAGTGCAGGACATAGTCATTAAATTATGCAAGAAGTAGAAACCTTTTTAGAATCTAAAAGTATTCGTGTCACCGCGATGCGAATACTTATTTATAATTTTTTATCAGAAAAAGAAGAAGCTGTCACCTTAAGTGATATCGAGAATGCATTCGATAAAGCCGATAGAACCACATTGTATCGTACCATTAAAACTTTTGAGGACAAGGAAATTGTGCATCAAATAGACGATGGTACCGGTGTAACGAAATACGCGTTGTGCGAACCTAATTGTCACTGCGATTTAGATACCGACTTACACTTGCATTTTCATTGTACGGTCTGTGAGGCAACCATATGTTTAACCGATCATAAAATACCCAAGATTAAAGTGCCTAAAGGTTTTATAGCAGAACATGTTAATTTGGTTGTTAAAGGTGTGTGCGATAAATGCAGTGACCAATAATGCACTTCCATTGCATCGATTTATTTGTCAACTTTGGAGTATTGTTAAGTTAAAGATTATTAAAAGATGAACGATAATAAAATAGAGCAAATACAAGATGGAGACGGATGTTGTAGTAGTGGACATTGTCATGCGCAAGATCCTAGTGAATCATCAAAACTTAGAACATACAGTCCTGCAATAGTTAGTTTTGTGTTACTCATATCGGGTATTGTTTTAGATTACTATAAGGTGCCTTTCTTTACAAATACTATTCGGTTAGTTTGGTATAGTGTAGCGTATATACCTGTTGGGCTTCCTGTGATTAAGGAAGGTTGGGAAAGCATTAAAAACGGCGATGTGTTTACAGAGTTTTTATTAATGACTATTGCAACACTAGGAGCATTCGCAATTGGCGAATATCCCGAAGGCGTTACTGTGATGTTGTTTTATACCATAGGAGAGCTGTTTCAGGGACAAGCCGTAAGCAAAGCAAAAGGAAATATTAAGGCCTTACTAGATGTGCGACCTAAAAAAGCTAATGTTTTAAAGCATAATACTGTTGTGGCTGTAAAGCCGGAATTAGTGAGAATTGGTGAAATAATTCAGGTTCGGGTCGGGGAGAAAGTACCGTTAGATGGGGTATTATTATCTAAAACGACGTCGTTAAATACATCGGCATTAACAGGAGAAAGTAAACCAGACACCATTACCAAAGGAAAAAAGGTTTATGCCGGAAGTATAAATTTAGAAGGTGTAATTGAAGTTGAAGTCACAAAATTATTTAAAGATAGTTCCATTTCTAGGATTTTAGATTTAGTACAAAATGCAACCACTAGAAAAGCAAAAACAGAATTGTTTATCCGAAAATTTGCTAAGGTTTACACGCCTATTGTAGCCTTTTTAGCGGTTGCAATTACAGTCTTACCTTATTTTTTTGTGTCCGATTATGTGTTTAGAGATTGGTTGTATCGTGCCTTAATTTTCTTAGTGATTTCGTGTCCGTGTGCTTTAGTTATTTCTATTCCTCTAGGGTATTTCGGCGGACTAGGTGCCGCGTCTAAAAACGGAATTTTATTTAAAGGGGCTTCCTTTTTAGAAGCTATGACCAAAATTAACACCTTGGTTATGGATAAAACAGGAACGGTTACTAAAGGTGTTTTCAAAATTAAAACCATAAAATCATTTCAGCTAACAGAGCAAGAGTTAATGACTTATGTTATGGCGATGGAAGCAAAATCTACACATCCCATTGCACAAGCCATTATGAAGTACACATCAGATAAACCATTAAAAGCAACAGAAGTTATAGAAGTTGCGGGACAAGGTTTAAAAGGTGTAGTGGATAATAAATCGGTTTTAGTGGGGAATGCTACCTTAATGACATCTCATCAGATTGATGTGCCTAAGGAAACAGAAGATATTGTGGAATCTATTGTTTTGGTGGCTGTTAACAATACTTTCGCAGGTTATATTGTGATTGCCGATGAGCTTAAAGATGATGCAAAAAGTACCATACAGAAACTTCGAGACGTTGGAATATCCAAAATTAGAATGTTATCTGGAGACAAAGATAGTATTACACAACAAGTCGCTTCAGAATTAGACATTACAGAAGCTAGAGGTGGATTATTACCAGAGGACAAATTACACGATGTTGAAATGTTGAAGAAAAACGCGGATGTGAACGTAGCTTTTGTTGGCGATGGTATTAATGATGCGCCTGTACTTGCAGTAAGTGATGTAGGAATTGCTATGGGAGGTTTAGGAAGTGATGTCGCAATAGAGACAGCTGATGTGATTATTCAAACCGATGAACCTTCTAAAATTGTAACCGCAATTAAAATCAGTAGATCTACACGAGCCATAGTTTGGCAAAATATTGCTTTAGCTTTTGGTGTAAAACTAATCGTTATGATTTTAGGCGCCTTCGGAATCGCAACCATGTGGGAAGCGGTTTTTGCAGATGTGGGGGTCGCATTTTTAGCCATTTTAAATGCCATTCGATTACAACGCATGACTTGGGATTAAAAGCTATTATCTTTAAACAATACATGGCACAAAATGTAATATTTATAAAAATCGATCTTGAATAGTTTTCAAGGTCGATTTTGTGTTTATGACATTCTAGGTCGTGTCATTAGAAGCTATGTCATTTATTTTGGGTCAGTTAATTGTATTATTAAATTATGCATGCATAATAAAATCTATTATATTTGTGTTAACCGTTATCTTTAAATCATGCAAACAAAACTAACAGAACTTCTAAATATTACGCACCCTATTATTCAAGCACCCATGTTTTTAGTCTCTAATGTGGCTATGGTAAAAGCAGGTATGGAGAGTGGAATAGCAGGATGTATTCCCGCATTAAATTATAGAACACTACCTGAACTAAAAGCGGCTATACACGAGTTAAAAGTCGCAAAAGTTAATGGTGGTGCATTCGGATTTAATTTAATCGTGAATAAATCTAATATGAGGTATAAAGATCAGTTAGGAGTATTGTGCGAAGAAGGATGCGACTTTATTATTACATCTTTAGGAAGTCCAGAAGAGACTATTAAAAAGGCTCACGAAGTGGGCATTAAAGTATTCTGTGATGTCACCGATTTAAAGTTTGCTAAAAAAGTAGAGGCGCTTGGAGCAGATGCCATTATTGCGGTTAACAATCAGGCAGGAGGACACCGTGGGGAATTATCGCCACGAACATTAATTCAGGAACTGACATTAAATTGTAATATCCCCATAATATCTGCGGGTGGTGTTGGTAAAAAAGCCGATGTAGATGTTATGATTAAGTTCGGGGCAGATGGTGTGTCTGTAGGGAGTCCGTTTATTGCTTCTGTCGAAGCTGGAGTTACCGACGAATATAAGCAAGCTTGCGTAGATTATGGAGCAAAAGATATCGTGATGACAGAACGTATTTCCGGTACGCCATGTACCGTTATAAACACACCTTATGTTCAGAAAACAGGAACAGAACAGCCGTGGTACGAAAAATTACTGAATAAAAATAAAAGTCTTAAAAAGTGGGTTAAGATGATGCGTTTTGCCATTGGGATGAAGGCGACAGAAAAAGCCGCCAAAGAGGTGACTTATAAAACAGTATGGGTTGCGGGACCAAGTATAGAATATACCAATGCTATTCTACCAGTAAAAGATATTGTTTCTAAACTCGTACATTAGTTTATTCAGTTTCAAAATCTTTGAAAACGGTGGCTTTTAATGCGTCCCATTCTGTATTTAAAATACCATAAACACATGTGTTTCGCTTAAAACCGTTAAGTAAATAAATGTTTTGTCTTAACACACCTTCTAATGTTGCGCCTAAATTTTCAACAGCTTTTCGAGAGCGCATATTACGTTCATCAATTTTAAATTCAACTTTTTCAATCTTTAAATTCTCAAAAGCATACTTCAGCATTACATATTTCATGTGCTTATTTAAGCCTGTTCCTTGAAATTCGTAACCAATCCAAGTCGACCCGATATCTAATATTTTATTTTTAGTGTCAATATTCATAAAACGTGTACAACCAGCATAGGTGTTCTTAGATTTGTCGAATACTAGAAACGGAATACAGGTTTTATGGTAGTATCCATCTACAGCCGTTTTTACATAATTTTTTAAGGCTTCAGGTGTTGAAATATGCGATGGTGAATATTGTACCAAATCGACCTGAGACGCAATCGATGTTACGTACTTATAATTACTTAAACCTAAAAGTGTGAGTTTTACACGACTATCTTCTAATTGTTGAATGTTCATGAAGTGAATGAATTTATCTGAAACACGTTTTGTACTTTTGTATATCTAAAAATATATGTTTAATATGAAACCAACAAAAGAAGATGTGCTTAAACAAGCCAATGCGGCTTGCAAGAACACACTAATGGAAACGTTGCAAATTGAAATTGTAGATTATACGGAAGATACGTTAGTGGCTAAAATGCCGGTAAATTCTAGAGTCTATCAGCCAGATGGTGTATTACATGGAGGTGCAACGGCGGCTTTAGCAGAAAGTGTTGGGAGTTTTGCATCTCATATTTTTTTAGATACTAATGCTTTTTTTGTGCGCGGTCTAGAAATTACGGCCAATCATTTAAAAAGTGTCACCTCTGGACATGTATATGCTACGGCATCATTTATACATAAAGGAAGAACCACGCAACTCATAGATATTCGTGTAACAGACGACGATGATAATTTAATTTCCTTATGTAAATTATCAACCATTACTTTACCTAAAAAGCAGTAAATGCATCACGATGATTTTTTTGAATGTCTGAACGCACAGTTTCAAGACGCTTTGCCCTTTGTTGCTTATAGAAAACCCAATGAAGATCGCATAAATGCTGTGTTTCAAAATGACGACACACTTTACGACACCAAAGAGTTATCGGAAGCTGGATTTGTTTTTGCACCTTTCGATGATGCTTCAAAAATGGTGTTAATGCCTTTAGACCATGCTGAAGTAGATTATTGCGATGATTTTGAAGGAGAGGAGTTGCTAAATAATACGCCTACATTAACATCTTCATCAGATCAGAAAGTAGCCTATATTCAGGCGATAGAACAGGCGATATCTACCATAAATGAATCTGATTTAAAAAAGGTGGTATTATCCAGACCAGATTACGTCTCTAATGAAAATTTTGAGGTTCTTGAGGTCTTTAAGCGCTTATTGTCGGCTTATAAAACCGCTTTTGTATATTGTTGGTATCATCCAAAAATCGGATTGTGGTTAGGGGCAACACCAGAAACCTTATTGAAAATTGAAGGCCAATGCATGTCGACTATGGCATTAGCGGGAACTCAGGTTTATAAAGGAACTACAGATGTAAGTTGGGGAAACAAAGAAGAAGAAGAACAGCAATTTGTAACCGATTATATTGTCTCAAATTTAGAAGCTGAGGTAGAACAGGTTTTAACTTCAGAGCGCCGAACCGTTAGAGCAGGAGGGTTGTTGCATTTACAAACTCAAATTTCTGCACGTTTAGGCAAAGATCATACTGGATTATTACACATTGTACGTGCTTTACATCCAACGCCTGCAGTTTGCGGATTGCCTAAAGCAGAGGCGAAAACATTCATCTTAAATCATGAAAACTATAACCGTGAGTTTTATTCCGGATTTATGGGCGAATTGCATTTTAAGAAACGACAAACACGAAATACCAATCGTAGAAATGTAGAAAATAATGTGTATGCAACCGTAAAAACAGTAAGCAATTTATATGTGAATTTGCGTTGTATGCAAGTGCTAGCAAACAAGGTTGCCTTGTATGTTGGAGGTGGCATTACTAAAGATTCTAATCCTGAAGCAGAATGGGAGGAAACAGTAAGTAAAACATCAACCATGAAAAAAGTGCTTTTTTAACATGTAGATTGTCCGTTCCTGACTTAAAATAATGTCCTAAAAAGGACTGAAAATTTATGATTTATTAAGAAGAAGTATATCGGCTTATTTACGCCTATAAATTTAAGAATGCTTAATTTTACAGCAAATTGAATTTAATTAATACGCCATGATATATTCTGCGATTCCGCTCGCGCAAACGGTAATAGAACTTTGTAAATCTAAAGGTTTAAAACATATAGTGATTTCACCGGGAAGCAGAAATGCCCCTTTAACTATTGGCTTTACACACGACTCTTATTTTAAGTGTTATAGTGTTGTAGACGAGCGATGTGCTGCTTTCTTTGCTTTAGGTATAGCCCAGCAATTAAAAGAGCCTGTGGCGGTACTTTGTACTTCGGGAAGTGCATTGCTAAATTATTACCCAGCAGTGTCCGAAGCTTTTTACAGTAATATTCCTTTAGTGGTTTTATCTGCCGATCGTCCTGAATTTAAAATCGGAATTGGCGACGGACAAACTATTAATCAGCCTAACGTATTTAAAAATCATATTTTATATTCTGCTAATTTAAAGCTTGATATAAAGGAAGAACATCGGCATTTTTCTTCGGAAGAATTTCCGATTTTTAAAACTATAGAACTCAAGTTAGAGCATTTATTTAAGCTTCAGGAGAACGTTCAAGATACCAATGAAATAGAGATTAATAAGGCTTTAAATATATCGAAGATTAAGCAAGGGCCTGTGCATATAAATATTCCATTGGACGAACCTTTGTATAATCGTGTGGATACGTTAAAAGTTAACCCTAAGGTTATTACTGCTACATTGCCTGAATTGGAATTGGATTTTGAAACGATAGAATTTTGCGCGGACGATTGGAATGCTGCAGAGCGAAAATTAATTCTCGTTGGTGTTAATGGTCCTAATGAAATAGAACAAAAATATCTCGATCTTTTAGCAGAAGATGAAAGTGTTTTGGTTTTTACAGAAACCACATCTAATGTACATCACGATAATTTTTTTACCAGTATAGATAAAATTATTACACCTTTAACAGAAGAGGAGTTTAAAGCACTTCAGCCAGATATTTTGTTAACTTTTGGAGGCTTAATTGTCTCAAAGCGAATAAAATCATTTCTTAGAACTCATAAGCCTAAACAACATTGGCACGTTGGTTTAGAAAAAGCAAACGATACATTTTTTAGTTTGAACAAACATATTAAAACCACACCTAATCAATTTTTTAGTCAGCTTACCATACGTACTACTATTGTAGAAAGTGACTATAAAAACTATTGGAATCAAATTAAAGAGCTTCGAGAACAAAAGCACGAAACTTACGTTAAAGATGTACTTTATAGTGACTTTAAAGTATTCGATATCCTTATGAAAAGGTTGAGAAAAGATTCGGTTTTGCAATTAGGGAATAGTTCTACTGTGCGATATGCCCAGTTATTCAAATTGCCGTTCGATGTTGAGGTGTTTTGTAATCGCGGTACCAGTGGTATAGACGGAAGTACATCTACAGCTATTGGTTGTGCCTCTGCTACTCCAAAACCAACGACTTTAATTGTTGGTGACCTGAGTTTCTTTTACGATAGTAATGCGTTGTGGAATAATTATATACCTGCAAGTTTCAGGATTATTGTTATAAATAATGAAGGTGGTGGTATTTTTAGAATTTTACCTGGCCACAAAGACACTCAGAATTTTGATTATTTCTTTGAAACTAAGCATCATTTGTCTGCCAAGCAGTTAGCAGAAATGTATAAATTCGACTATCAAACAGCTTCTAACGAGGTTGAATTAGAAATGGCATTAGATACGTTTTACCGCGCCTCTAAATCACCTAAGCTTTTAGAAATATTTACACCCTCAACCATAAACGATAGTATTTTAATCGATTATTTTAAAGCTTTAAAATAGTTTCATATTGCCGACTAAGTTTTATTATACATACAAACACTAATATTATTATCTTTGCGCCATGATACATTTAGGAGAATACAACACATTAACCATATTACGCGATACCGAACCGGGATTGTTTTTGGGAGACGACGAGAATAACGATGTTTTATTACCAAATCGTTATGTTCCAGAAGTTTTTGAAATCGGAGACGAGATCGAGGTTTTTGTTTACTTAGATAATGAAGAACGCATCATTGCTACTACCGATAAACCATATATTAAAAAAGGAGATTTTGCTCTTTTAAGATGTAATCAAGCCAATGAGTTTGGAGCATTTTTAGATTGGGGATTAGTAAAAGAATTATTTTGCCCATTTAAAGAGCAAGCCTTTAAGATGAAAAAAGGTGGCTGGTACTTGGTATATTGTTTCGAAGATGAGGTAAGTAATCGTTTGGTAGCGTCTAGTAAAACCAATCACTTTTTAAGTAATAAAGAATTAACGGTGCAGGCTTTCGATGAAGTGGACCTGATCGTGTCGCATCCCTCGGATATTGGAATGAATGTAATTGTAAACAAATTGCACACCGGACTTATTTTTAAAGATGATATCTTTCAAGATTTAAGTGTTGGAGATCGATTAAAAGGGATAGTTAAGAAAGTACGTCCTGACAACAAATTGGATATTATGTTAGGTAAAATTGGATACAGAAGTATCGAGCCTAATGCCGATTTAATTATGAAGGAGCTTGAAGATAATAGTGGTTACCTTAATTTAACCGATAAATCTGCACCAGAAGTGATTAAAGAAACCTTACAAATGAGTAAGAAAAACTTTAAGAAAGCAGTGGGAACACTTTACAAAAAGCGCTTGATTGAAATTAAAGATGATGGTATTTATTTAGTTGAATAAAACCGTTTCTAGATAATAAAAAAAGCCTCAAATTTTAAATAATTTGAGGCTTTTTTTATTGGCGTAAATATTACAGTTTATAACTTTAAATCTTTCTGAATAGAACGTGGCAATGCATCTTTATGTACCATAATAGATATGGTTTTTAATTTAAAATAAGCTTCACTCATATAAATATATCCATCGTTAGATACACGGTCTGAGTTTCCGCCCCAAGAGTTTTTTACCTTATAATATGTGTTTCCTTTTTGGTCTTCTACCAAACCAACAATGTGCATTAAATGATCGTCTGTAGTATCAAAGTTTTCAAATTCTTGCTGACGATATTCAGGAGTTACTTTTAATTCCTTTTCAATTTTTTCTAAGATAGACTTATTGTCTCTTTCATCTCTAGGAATAACAGCGATTCCGTATTTAGAAGAAAAGGTACTTTCACTAACATCGCAATCCAATTCAATAGTAAATCCTTTTTTTAGCGCATCGTTAGTAATGTCTACTAATTCATCTAACTCCACATTGTAAAAGCTTCCATTAGAAAAATTATCAGGGATATCTAAAATAAATGACGTTTCGTAAGGCTGATGTGTAAAAGAGGTAATACTTACATAGTCGCTAGGTTTTAAACCCGTCATCGCAAGAAAAGATTGCGGTGTGTACGATACACCTTCGTACGTAAATGTTTTTACATTTTCTCCTAAAGATTTATCTAAAACCTTAGAAACATCAGCTTTCCAATCGCCATCATATGTTTTAGGATTTTTAATGTAATCGTCTAAAATAATTTTCAATTCACCTACAATTTTAGAGTGATCGTGTTCCGTTTCACGTTTTAATAAACCCGTATACGCTTCATTTGGTACTAAGCCGTGAGCACTCATGCTGTTTATTACGTCGTGTGCTAAACCACCTTCACTAAATTGAGCTTTACCTTGGCGCATTACGTAATTCCACGATTTTACAGGATACGTTTGTCTAACGTTGTACATTTCAGATAAGTCGATGTGCTTTCCTGTAGTTCTTAAAATCTCACTTTCTAAAAAAGACGATGTAGAAAAGCTCCAACATGTTCCTGTGTTCCCTTGATTTATTACGTCTAGGGCACCTAAATCTACTTTCGTTTCAAATTTGTAAGTCTGCGCAAAACCGGTTGCAGTTAGTACGAGTAGTAATAAGAAAATACTATATTTTTTCATTATGAAGTAAGGGTTTATTTAAAATGATTTATTTTTGGTAAAAATAAGAAAAATGGAACAACCAAATTGGGTAACTGTCAAAGAATACGAAGACATTACTTATAAAAAATGTAATGGTGTAGCGCGTATTGCTTTTAATAGACCAGATATTAGAAATGCATTCAGACCAAAAACAACTAGCGAATTATACGAAGCCTTTTACCATGCAAATGAAGATGTAAACATAGGAGTGGTATTACTTTCTGCCGAAGGGCCTTCATCTAAAGATGGTGTCTATTCGTTTTGTAGCGGAGGGGACCAAAATGCCAGAGGTAAACAAGGTTATGTTGGCGAAGATGGATATCACCGATTAAACATATTAGAAGTGCAACGTTTAATCCGTTTTATGCCTAAAGTAGTTATAGCAGTAGTTCCGGGTTGGGCTGTTGGTGGTGGCCACTCATTACATGTTATTTGTGATTTAACCTTAGCAAGTAAAGAACACGCTATTTTTAAGCAAACAGATGCAGATGTTACTAGTTTTGATGCGGGTTATGGGTCTGCCTATTTAGCTAAAATGGTGGGACAGAAAAAGGCAAGAGAGATTTTCTTTTTAGGTCGAAATTATAACGCTCAAGAAGCCTACGATATGGGCATGGTTAATGCTGTAATTCCGCATGCCGAGTTAGAAGGTACAGCTTACGAATGGGCTCAGGAAATACTAGCAAAATCGCCAACCTCTATTAAAATGTTGAAATTCGCTATGAATTTAACAGACGATGGTATGGTAGGGCAACAAGTTTTTGCGGGAGAAGTTACGCGTTTAGCTTATATGACTGATGAAGCTAAAGAAGGTAGAAATGCATTCTTAGAAAAACGTCAGCCAAACTTCGAGAAAAAATGGATTCCATAATATATATTTATGAGTAATTTTTCAAAATGGGTATCGGCCATGCGTTTAAGGACCTTGCCGTTATCTATTTCAGGTATTATAGTGGGCGGGTGTTTAGCTGCATTCGATGGTTTTTTTAATTCGTTAATTTTTACACTGGCTATTCTTACCACATTGAGTTTACAAATCTTATCTAATTTAGCAAACGATTATGGAGATGGTGTAAAAGGAACGGATAACGACGATAGAATTGGTCCTATGAGGGCATTGCAAAGCGGAGCTATTTCAGAAAAACAGATGCTGACAGGTATTAAACTTAATGTTTTGATCACTATCGTTTTAGCAATAGCTCTAATCTGGGTATCGTTTGGTTCGGAAAACTTTTTAATGTCGTTGTTTTTCTTAGTGTTAGGAGTTGCAAGTGTTGTGGCTGCTATAAAATATACCGTTGGAAACTCGGCTTATGGCTATCGCGGTTTAGGAGATCTTTTTGTGTTTATATTTTTTGGATTAGTCAGTGTTATAGGATCTTACGTGCTTTTTGTTAAGCAAATAGATTATATTACTTTTTTGCCAGCGATAACTATTGGGCTTTTAAGTGCTGGTGTTTTAAATCTGAATAATATGAGAGATATAGTCTCGGATGCGAAATCGAATAAAAATACATTGGTAGTGAAAATGGGGGCAAAGACATCTAAAATATATCACTACTTTTTAGTTGGTGGTGGTATGGTTCTGGCGCTTGCATTTGGAATAATATATTATAACTCACCGTTTAATTTACTATTCTTAATTGCATTTATTCCCTTACTTAAACATCTGATTACAGTTTATAAAAATGAAATTCCTAAAGATTTAGACCCAGAATTAAAAAAGCTAGCATTAAGTACTTTTTTGTTATCGGTATTATTAGGAATCGGATTGTTAGTGTAGTATAACTCTGTATTTTATTGTTAAAATATTAGAATAAACCGTGTAAAATTATAAATATCACATATTTGTGGTATATTTAAAAATAAGTTAATATAAGTATTAATAGTAGACTTAAAATTAGCTTCATTTTTGGGGATTAAAACTCAGACAAATTAATTTAATATGTCTGAGTTTTTTTGTATTTTAATTTCAAAATATTAAAATATGAAAATTACATTTTACGGACATGCTAGTCTAGGGATAGAAGTAGATGATATATCCATCTTAGTCGATCCATTTATTTCTCCAAATGAAAAAGCATCTCACATCGATATTGATACCTTAAAAGCCGACTATATTTTATTAACCCATGCGCATGAAGATCACGTTGCAGATGTTGAGGCTATTGCTAAACGCACAAATGCAGTAATTGTTTCTAATGCAGAAATTGTAACGTACTATAGTAATAAAGGGTTTGAGGGGCACCCTATGAATCATGGCGGACAATGGGATTTTGAATTCGGTACCGTTAAATACGTTAATGCTATTCATTCTTCAGGTTTTGCAGATGGTACCTATGGAGGAAATCCTGGTGGATTTGTGATTGAAGGCGAGCGGAAGAATATTTATATTGCTGGAGATACAGCCCTAACCTTCGATATGAAGTTGATCCCACTTCACACCAAATTAGATTTAGCCATTTTACCCATAGGTGATAACTTTACAATGGGGGTAGACGATGCGCTTTTAGCCAGTGATTTTGTAGAATGTGATAAAGTTTTAGGATATCACTTTGATACATTTGGCTATATTGAAATAGACCATGAAGAAGCAAAACGAAAATTTTTCGATAAAAATAAAGATTTAATGTTACTTGAAATTGGAGAGAGCATAGAGCTTTAATTTTTTTATACTTAGCCTTAAAGCCTTAAAAGATTTATAATAAATTTTTTAAGGCTTTTTTATGCGCTTTTATCAGGGTTATAGTATCTGTTTTGAGAAAATAATTGACTATTTTTGATCTTATGATTTTAGCAACATATCGCAAATACATTTTAAATTTTAATACGCCAAGTGGCACATCTAGAGGGGTGCTTACAACTAAAGAAACCTGGTTTATTCATTTAGATAATGCTGGTAAGACAGGTGTAGGGGAGTGTGGCGTTTTTAGAGGTTTATCTGCAGATGATCGACCAGATTATGAAGAAAAATTAAATTGGGCTTGTCAGCATATACATTTAGGTTTAGAAGCGCTATTGGTAGAGTTGGCTGAGTTTCCGAGTATACAATTCGGATTAGAAATGGCGTTTAAATCTTTGGCAGGTGCACATCCGTTTTTATTATGTCCTTCAAAATTCACAGAAGGAGAAGATGCCATTGCTATTAATGGATTAATTTGGATGGGAAGTGCACAGTATATGAAAGGGCAAATTAGGGAAAAGCTTGATGCAGGTTTTAACTGTATAAAAATGAAAATTGGAGCTATAGATTTTCAAACGGAAATTGATTTGTTAAAATCTATTCGTAAAGAGTTTTCGGCTTCGGAAATAGAATTGCGTGTCGATGCCAATGGGGCTTTTAGTCCGAGTGAAGCTTTGGAAAAGTTAAAAAGATTATCAGATTTTAGTTTACACTCTATCGAGCAACCTATTATAGCTGGTCAAATTGAAGCTATGGCCAATTTGTGCGAACGTACACCTTTACCCATTGCTTTAGATGAGGAGCTGATAGGTGTTTTTAATCAAAGCGATAAAGACATACTTTTAAATAGGATTAAGCCACAATATATTATTTTAAAACCAAGTTTAGTTGGTGGATTTCAAGGTAGTGATTCTTGGATCTCTATAGCCAAAAAGCAAGGTATAGGCTGGTGGATTACTAGTGCTTTAGAAAGTAATATTGGTTTAAATGCTATTGCACAATACACCTACACATTGCAAAGTAATTTACCACAAGGTTTAGGGACTGGCGGTTTGTTTACCAATAATTTTGATTCACCATTGCACGTTAAAAATGGGACGTTGCAGTACGTACCAGAACATAGTTGGAAGTATAATTTAGAATAAAAAAACATGTATATAAGTCAAGCATATAAAGGATTAACAGATTGGTGGAGTTATATTATTGGTGTCATCATAGCTATCGCAGGAGTTTTTATATTTTCAATTCCACATCTTGTGGCAATTAGTATAAAAACCATGCAAGGCGATGTCGATTTATCTAAAATGGAAGATACCAATTACCTCATGGGATTATTCGAATCGAATTTGAATTTAATTTTTTTGATGCTGCCCTTTTTAGGTGGATTAATATTCTTATTTGTCGCCGTAAAGTATGTACATAAATTACCAATTTTAAAATTAACCACAACCCGATCTAAAATTGATTGGAAACGTGTGTTCTTTTCGTTTTTTGTATGGGGAGGACTATCGTCTTTATTTATTATAATTGATTACACTATGTCTCCTGAAAATTACTTATATAATTTTCAGCTTAATAAATTTTTAATTCTACTTGTTATTGCATTGGTGTTAATACCGTTTCAAACCAGCTTCGAAGAGTATATGTTTAGAGGTTATTTAATGCAAGGAATTGGAGTGATTACTAAATCGAAATTGATTCCTTTAATATTGACATCTTTAATTTTTGGAGGCTTACATATTGCCAATCCAGAAGTAGCTCAGTTAGGCTATACCATAATGGTGTACTATATTGGTACTGGATTGTTCTTAGGTGTTTTAACGCTAATGGACGAAGGAATGGAGTTGTCTCTTGGCTTCCATGCTGCCAATAATTTATTCACGGCCTTATTGGTCACTTCAGATTGGAGTGCATTACAAACATATTCTATTTTTAAAGATATTTCAGATCCAGGAGAAGCAAGTTTTATCGAAATATTTCTTCCTGTGTTTGTTATTTTTCCAATTTTACTTTTTATCTTTTCAAAGAAATACAAATGGACAGATTGGAAAGAAAAATTAACAGGACGTGTTATAGAACCCAATACTGAACCGGCTCTAAACGAACATCTATAAACAAATAATTAAATTACTATAAATACTATTTCTTATGATAACAGCAGTAGAAAGCAAAATACCGACTTATGATAAAATTCATTTAAAATTTAAACTAAATGGTCGCTATTACGATGCAGAAGGATTAAAGACAGTTGCTTATTGTTTTATAAAAGAAGGAGAGCCTCACCAAAAAAGATTAGGTGATTTTTTACAAGCTTGGCTTGATAAAAATGATTTTGTTTCCGTACAAACTTCGGGGTCTATTGGAGAGCCTAAAATGATAAAAATAAAAAAACAAGCGATGGTAAATTCTGCTATTGCTACAGGTGATGCTTTTAACTTACGTCCAGGAGATAGTTTATTACATTGCTTGCCTTTTAACTTTATCGCAGGCCGTATGATGCTGGTTCGTGCCATGATTTTAGGATTAGAATTAGATGTTGTTCCTCCTAAAATTACACCGGTTTTCGATACCACCAAAACTTACCATTTTGGTGCTATGATTCCGTTACAAGTCGAAAATTTATTGCCTAAACTTCATCATTTTAAGGCTTTAATAATAGGTGGAGCTGCGGTGCCACATAAATTATTGGAAGATATTCAAGATGTAGATACAAAATGTTATTCAACTTATGGAATGACAGAAACAGTTAGTCATATTGCGTATAGAGCATTAAACGGAACTGATAAATCAGATTGGTATACAGCAATGCCTAATGTAAAAGTGTCTGTTAACGACAAAGATTGTTTAGTTCTAGAGGCAGATTATTTATTTGACGGTGCTTTAGAAACTAATGATGTGGCTGTAATGCGTTCTGAAAATGAATTTAAATTAATTGGTAGAATTGATAATGTGATTAATTCGGGCGGATTGAAATTATTTGCAGAACAAATTGAAAAACATTTAACTAGTGGTATTTCTGAACGCTTTTTTGTTGCAGGACAAGCAGACGATAAATTGGGAGAGCGTTTAATCGTAGTCATTGAAGGCGAGGAAAGAGAAATAGATGAAAGCATTTATGCCAATCTTGAAAAGAATGAAATTCCTAAGGCAGTCTATTTTGTAGATAAATTTGTGGAAACGCCAAATAGAAAAATTCAGCGTAAAAAGACATTAGAGTTACTTAAATAACTTGGAGATATAACTTAAAAAAAAGCCACAAATTCACGAATTATTACGTGAATTTGTGGCTTTTTTATACTAATTAGAGCGCTTACATTCTATTTCTTAATAAAAGCAACACGTCTATTATTTGCTTTTTCTTCAGGTGTACTGTTTGTGTTTAAAGGTTGTGATTCTCCTTTACCAATTACATTTAATCGATCTGCTGCGATACCTTGATTTACCATTTCTTCCTTAACTGCATTAGCTCTATCTTTAGACAGTGTTAAGTTGGTTGCATCTGTCCCATCACTATCTGTATGCCCTATAATATCAAATTTCCAATCTGGATTGTCTTGTAAAATATTCACCATTTGATTGATAATTCCTAGTGAGCTACTTTTAATTTTAGATTTACCACTGTCAAAAATAATACCGTTAGTTACGTATTCTCCGTCGGCCACAATTCTATTATACATTTCTCCTCCACCATGAGCAATTTTAATATTTTTTATGGCTAAATATGGATGTTTAGTTTCGTTTTTAGAGTAACACATTAAGCCAATACTGAACATACTTGGTTCCATATCGAACCTTGGAATATTAGAGACACGCTTAGAGTCGTAATACATTTTAAACTTACCTTTATAATAAGATATAGCGATGTGGTGCCAAGCGTTTTGCGTACCTACAGAAATACTTTCCATTTTAAAGTTACTATTCGCGGCCCATCCTTCTATTCTTGCGGCACTTTTTATTTCAAATTCAGCATCACTATTTCTAAAAGCGTCATTAAAATGTAATTCATGTTTCATATACCAAATTTTTTCTTCCTCCAAATTTGGTATCATAATGTCATATTCAATGGTAAATTCATCTCCTAAATAATCTTTAGTTGTAAATAAAGGTGTAATAATATTACTGGTTTCAGCTACCAATATAATTGCTTTTTCGCCATTAATTTTAACCACTTCAGCACCACCTCTAACAAGGTCCCAACGCGAAGGAAATTCCCCAACCTGTTCAGAGCTTAAGTCATCGTAAAAAATCACCTTTTCTCCGGAAACGAAGCGAAAGTCTCTCCAAACTTCAGGACTGTCCAGGCTTAAATTTTCATTACTATCGTTTTCAACAGTAGTCTTACTTTCAGTATCATTTTTTTCTACACTTTCAACGTCTTCATCATTAGAAGATGAATCTCCATTAATGGTTTTGTCTATTTCTTTTTCCGCGCTTTTTACAATAACATCTTCGGCTTTTTCTTTAAGTTTTTTCCACAGTTGTGCATTACAGTTATCTGTAAAGGCAATAAGCATTAGTGCAGTAAGTAATAAATTTGTAGTTTTTTTCATAAAATTATAATAGTTCCAATTGAATTTTAATAAATATTGAAGTTGAATTCTAGTTTAAACTTGAATTACACCTAAATTAAATGGCTTTTCGATAGGTGCATGGTTAGCGGCTTCTATTCCCATAGAAATCCATGTTCTGGTATCTAATGGATCTATAATGCCATCTGTCCATAATCTAGCAGCCGCATAGTATGGAGATACTTGTTTATCGTATTTCGATTTAATTTGATCAAACAATTCTTTTTCTTTCTCGGGAGTAATGGTTTCTCCTTTTGCTTTTAATGAAGCGGTTTCGATTTGTAGTAATACTTTGGCGGCGGAATTTCCACTCATTACAGCAAGTTCTGCACTTGGCCAAGCCACGATAAGGCGTGGATCGTAAGCTTTACCACACATGGCATAGTTTCCAGCACCATAACTATTACCAATAATAATAGTGAACTTTGGTACCACCGAGTTACTTACGGCGTTAACCATTTTTGCACCGTCTTTTATTATACCACCATGTTCCGATTTAGATCCCACCATAAATCCTGTAACATCTTGTAAGAATACTAAAGGAATTTTTTTCTGATTACAATTGGCAATAAATCGTGTTGCTTTATCCGCGCTGTCATTATAGATAACGCCACCAAATTGCATTTCGCCTTGTTTTGTTTTTACCAATTGTCGCTGATTTGCAACAATTCCCACAGCCCAACCATCGATTCTTGCGTAGGCGGTAATAATTGTTTTTCCGAAGCCTTCTTTGTATTCTTCAAACTCAGAATTATCTACCAAACGCGCAATGATAGCTTTCATATCATATTGGTCAGATCGGCTTTTAGGTAAAATACCGTAAATATCTTGTGGGTTTTCTTTAGGTTTTATGGCTTCTTTTCTGCTAAATCCAGCAGTATCATAATCACCAATTTTATCAATTATAAATTTTATTTTATCAAGAGCGTCTTTATCGTCTTTAGCCTTATAATCGGTTACACCACTAATTTCACAATGTGTGGTTGCTCCACCTAAAGTTTCATTATCTATAGATTCGCCAATAGCAGCTTTAACCAAATAACTTCCCGCCAAAAAAATGCTCGCAGTTTTATCTACAATAAGCGCTTCATCACTCATTATGGGTAAATACGCACCTCCAGCAACACAGCTTCCCATGATAGCCGAAATCTGAGTAATGCCCATACTACTCATTTGTGCATTATTTCTAAAAATCCGTCCGAAATGTTCTTTATCAGGGAAAATTTCGTCTTGTAAAGGCAAGTACACACCTGCACTGTCTACTAAATAAATAATAGGAAGTTTATTTTCTATTGAAATTTCTTGGGCGCGTAAATTCTTTTTTCCGGTTATGGGAAACCAGGCACCAGCTTTAACTGTAGCATCATTTGCTAC
The DNA here is from genome assembly GCF_056238645.1 of Formosa sp. F44. Next base: position 1,034,803 of record NZ_JBWDLJ010000001.1, on the reverse strand, counting down.
TACTATACATTGCTTGCCTTGTATATAACCAATTTTTACGACAACGCCGCCGGAAGGACATCCACCATGTTCTTCGTACATATCTTCTCCCGTAAAAGCACCAATTTCAATGCTTTTGCTATTGGAATCTAGTAAGTAATCAATGCGTTCTCTAGCCGTAAGTTTACCTTTGCTGTGAAGTTTTTCTATACGTTTTAAGCCACCGCCAAGACTCACTTTGGCGAAGCGTCTTCTTAAATCGGATAGTAAAAGTTTATTGTGATCTTCGTTTTTATTGAAGTTGATATCCATGTAAAATCAATTTGTGGCTAAAATACGAAAGTTTCAAATTTAATGATCAGAAAATTAATTTTATGTCATTTATATTACATGGAAATATATTCCTAGGTAAATATAAATATTTTGTTGTATATTTGTCTCTCATTAAAACCAATCAAGATGAAAAGAAATAAAATTATTTTTTATGTATCCACAGGATTATTAACATTGATACTGTTATTTTCTGTGTATATGTACTTTTTTAAACATGAAGCTGTTGCTAAGATGTTTACTAATTTTGGATATCCAACTTATATAATTTATCCGTACGCAGTGGCCAAGTTACTTGGACTAATGGCGATTTGGAATTCTAAATTCACAACTTTAAAAGAGTGGGCATATTCAGGCTTTTTCTTTGCCTTTATTTTAGCATTTTTTGCTCATTATATGATAGGTGATGGTGGCCAAATGACAGCTCTAGTCGCTTTAATCTTATTAATAATCTCTTATATATTTAATAAAAAAACACAACAGTAATATGAAACATGTAATCGCATTTGCAGGAAGTAATAGTAAACAATCTATTAATAAACAATTTGTTAGCTACGCGTCTAGTTTAGTCGAGAAAGCAGAAGTAACTGTTTTAGACTTAAATGATTTTGAATTACCATTGTACAGCGTAGATCACGAATCTGAACACGGTTTTCCGGAACATGCCAATCGTATGATTGACTTGATTAAAAATTCTGATGGTCTATTAATTTCGTTGGCCGAACATAATGGTGCTTATACTACGGTGTTTAAAAATATGTTTGATTGGCTGTCTAGAGTCGAGGCTAAGACCTTTCAAAGTAAACCCATGTTTTTAATGGCAACATCTCCAGGAGCGCGAGGCGGACAATCGGTTTTAGACATGGCAAAGGATAGGTTTCCACGTCATGACGCGAGCATAGTGGCTTCTTATTCTTTACCATCATTTTACGACAATTTCGCCGAAGGTAGAATTAAGAACTCAGAATTAAATGCATTATTTATAAAAGAGGTGAAGGCGTTTGAAGCCTTTTTATAGACCAATTACTAATAGCTGTTTAAAATAAAGAATACTATGGGAGATTTTTCTAAAGACATCCATTCTACTTTTCCAAATAATAAAGTAAAAGCGATGCTAAATATAATGTTTACAGCAAATTGGATTAGTAGTTATCAGAATACATTTTTTAAACCTTTTAAAGTATCGGCTCAACAGTATAATATTTTACGCATATTACGAGGTGCAGATCAACCTTTAAAGGTTCAAACTATAAAGGAGCGTATGGTAGAACGTTCTCCAAATACTACACGGTTAATGGATAAGTTATACGCTAAGAATTTAATTGATCGTATACCTTGTTCAGAAGATAGGAGAGTTGTTTTTATAAAGATTACTGAAGACGGATTAAAGCTATTAGAAGAAATTTCTAAAGCGCAACGGAAAGATGTTTTAAAGAATTTGTCTGATGAAGAAGCTAGTCAATTAAGTGATTTGTTAGATAAGATAAGATGAATTAGGTTGAATAATAATTTGAAAAATTTAAAAAGATGAAAACGATACTACATAAAGCAGATTCAAGAGGTTTTGCAAATCACGGATGGTTACAAGCGAATCATTCTTTTAGTTTTGCAAATTGGTATAATAAAGATCGTATGAATTTTGGAGCATTACGTGTTTTAAACGACGATATTATTGCTCCAAAGATGGGGTTTGGAACGCATCCGCATAATAACATGGAGATTATAACCATCCCTTTAAAAGGTGAGTTGAAGCATAAAGATTCTATGGGAAACACTTGGGAGTCTGTCTTGCCAGGTGAAGTCCAAGTTATGAGTGCAGGAACAGGGGTAGAACATTCAGAAATTAATGGCTCTATAGACGAGCATTTAAATTTGTTTCAAATTTGGGTGATGCCTAATAAAGAAAACGTAGCGCCACGTTATGAACAGAAAACATTTGATGTGTCTAACCGCCAAAATAAACTACAAACGTTAGTAACTTCTATAGATGAAGATCATGACGGTTCTTTGAAAATTCATCAGGATGCTAAAATTTCTAGAATAGATTTAGATGCAGAAAAAGAATTTTCATACAATTTAAAAAGCGAATATCATGGTGCCTATGTGTTGGTTATTCACGGCACGATTGAAATTGAAAACACCGAATTAGAAACAAGAGACGCCATAGGTGTTAGTGAAACGGAAACCTTTAAAATAACATCAAAAAGCCAGGCCTCAATATTGATTATTGAAGTACCTATGCGCTTCTAAATTCATAATATCTAGAAGACTTACAAATTCGAATTTTCTAATTTCTCCTGTTGTTTGTTTCGTTTTCGTAGCATAATAATGACTAAGGCGATTAAAACACCGCTACCCGCCATGGCTGCTCCAACCCAATCGGCAGATGTGTAACCGTATCCCATGGCAATAGGGATGCCGGCAAAATAGGCGCCAGAGGCATTACCTATATTAAATGCACTCTGATTAAGTGAAGATCCCAGAGTTTCAGAACCTTTAGAGGCTTTTATAATAAGCATTTGTATTGGTGTGGAAATACAAAACGTTACCGCACCAATAACAAATGTCATAACTAAAATCATGACTTTATCTGATGCAAGTAGTGTGTTTAAAGCCAAACAGAAAGTCATACAACTCAGAATAATTATTATCGCATGAATGGGAGAAAATCGTTCAGCGAGTTTAGCACCTATAAAATTTCCAATTACCATGCCGAGTCCAGCTAAGATCATGGCTACAGATACCATTTCTGGAGCATGTCCGGCAACATCGGTAATTAATGGCGAGATATAACTATACCACGCAAAAAATCCACCTGTACCGATAGTCGTTAAAAGAATAATTAACCAAAGTTCTACGCGTTTAAATATTTTTAGATCCTCTAAAAAGCGAGTTTCCGAAGATTTTTTCAATAATGGCATCCATAATTTTACAGATAAAACAACTAATACGCCAACCAAACCAACTAATAAAAACGATAAGTTCCAGCTAAAATGTTTTCCCAAATAAGTACCTAATGGCACACCTAATAGATTCGCGAATGTCAGTCCGCTAAACATAATGGCTATACCTTGAGCTTGCTTTCCTGGTTTAGATAATTGTCCTGCGACTACAGAACCAATTCCAAAAAAGGCACCATGGGGTAGTCCTGATAAAAAGCGTAACGTGATAAAAGAATTATAGCCTGTTGCAAACGCCGATAACGTATTAAATACCGTAAACCAAATCATTAAGGCTAGAAGGACACGGTTGGCAGGATATTTACTACCAATTCCGGTTAATACTGGAGCACCTACAACTACTCCTAAGGCATAAGCAGATATAAAATGACCGGCAGTAGGAATACTAATGTCGAAAGCCGTAGCGATTTCAGGTAAAATTCCCATAATAACAAACTCGGTTAAACCAATTCCAAAGCCACCAATAGCTAATGATAGTAATGCTTTATTCATTTATAAATAATCTATAAGAGTGATAAAAAATAAGGTGCAAATGTAAGTGGACTTTTAGATTATTTATGGTTTATAGACGTGAAAAATACGTTAATTCTCATTTTTTAAATAATCGGTTGTAAAATATTGTAAAACAGATATATAGGTTTTTTAGTTTTTTAATATGCGATAACACCATGTGTTTTTGGAAAAAGGTTGTTTAATAGGCTAGAGTTTAAGGGTTTTAAATGTCGTTTTTCTTGGGGAGTTTTTGATTAATAAATTGATTACTAATTAGTAAGTATAGCGATTTAAAGTTGTCGTAAATTATACGTTACGGTTGAAAATTTATGACTTATTACAATTCATTTAATAATGTTATTATAAATAATTTAGAATTAATCTTAAAAATGCGATATTTGTAGTTGAACTTGCGCAAAAGAGAGAGGAGGCATCCTTTATTATTAAAAAAATACTGGATAACCTTATGTTTTTATAGCTTTTGCTATATACATGTGCGCACTAATATTAAGAATTACAAATTATGGCAATGAATAAAAATACGGTTTTAGCTTGGGCAACAACCATTATGATTGTAGTAGGATTAGCTTTAATCGCTTTAGGAGCTTTTAGATATGAAGATGTCGCAGGTTGGGGATTTGCGGCTGTTGGCATAGGTTTTTTTGCTATTGCTTGGGTATTTAACGCATTAAAAGGTAGAGTATAATTATGAGTGACGATAAGAAAGTTATTTTTTCGATGTCTGGGTTAACCAAGACATTTCCAGGTGCGAATACACCTGTTTTAAAGAATATTTATTTAAGTTTTTTCTACGGAGCTAAAATTGGGATTTTAGGTCTTAATGGTTCTGGAAAATCAACTTTATTAAAAATTATTGCTGGCGTAGATAAGAATTTTCAAGGAGATGTTACATTTCTTCAGGATTATTCTGTGGGCTATTTAGAGCAAGAACCAAAGTTAGATGAAGATAAAACGGTAATGGAAATTGTTCGTGAAGGTGCTTCGGAAACCGTAGCTATACTTGACGAATACAACAAAATTAACGATATGTTTGGATTGGAAGAAGTGTATTCTGATGCAGACAAAATGGATAAGCTAATGGCACGCCAGGCCGAACTTCAAGATCAGATTGACGCTTCGAATGCTTGGGAACTAGATACTAAATTAGAAATTGCTATGGATGCGTTACGTACTCCAGATGGCGATAAGAAAATTGGAGTACTTTCTGGTGGTGAGCGTCGTCGTGTAGCTTTATGTCGTTTGCTTTTACAAGAGCCAGATGTATTGCTTTTAGATGAGCCTACCAACCACTTAGATGCCGAATCGGTACATTGGTTAGAACAACATTTAGCGCAATATAAAGGAACTGTAATTGCGGTAACGCACGATAGATACTTTTTAGATAACGTGGCAGGATGGATTTTAGAATTGGATAGAGGTGAAGGTATTCCTTGGAAAGGGAACTACTCATCTTGGTTAGATCAAAAATCTAAACGTATGGCTCAAGAAAGTAAAACAGCTTCTAAGCGTCAGAAAACGTTAGAACGTGAATTAGATTGGGTACGTCAAGGTGCAAAAGGACGTCAGACAAAGCAAAAAGCACGTTTGAACAACTACGATAAATTAATGAGTCAGGATCAGAAACAACTTGACGAAAAATTAGAAATCTATATTCCTAATGGTCCACGTTTGGGAACCAATGTTATTGAAGCTAAAGGCATCAGTAAAGGTTTTGATGATAAGTTATTGTATGAAGATTTAAACTTCAATTTACCTCAAGCAGGAATTGTTGGAATTATCGGTCCGAATGGTGCTGGTAAAACCACAATTTTTAGAATGATTATGGGCGAACAAGAGCCGGATAAAGGTTCATTTGAAGTTGGTGAAACTGCGAAAATCGCTTATGTCGATCAAAGTCATACCAATATTGATCCCGAGAAAACCATTTGGCAAAACTTTAGCGACGAGCAAGAATTGATTTTAATGGGCGGTAAAGAAGTAAATTCTAGAGCGTATTTAAGTCGTTTTAACTTCTCTGGAGGAGAGCAAAATAAAAAGGTGAAATTACTTTCTGGAGGGGAACGTAACCGTTTGCATTTAGCGATGACACTTAAAGAAGAAGGTAACGTATTACTTTTAGATGAGCCTACTAACGACTTAGATGTAAACACATTAAGAGCTTTGGAAGAAGGTCTTGAAAACTTTGCTGGTTGTGCTGTAGTTATTAGTCACGACAGATGGTTCTTAGATAGAATTTGTACGCATATTTTAGCTTTTGAAGGGGATAGTCAAGTGTATTTCTTTGAAGGAAGTTTTAGTGAGTACGAAGAGAATAAGAAAAAACGTCTAGGTGGAGATTTAATGCCAAAACGTATTAAGTATAAGAAACTAGTTAGATAATAATCACGTTATCGGCCATTATATAAAAAAGAACAGCCTGTTAATAGCAGGCTGTTTTTTGGTTTTTAGAAATAAACATATTAGTTGTTATTGTATAAATGTCCCTCTGTGAAATCTTTATATTTTTTCTTCTGATCGTCTAGTTCTTCTAAATTAGATTTTTCAAGACGTTTACTTTCCGCTTTGAGTTTATAAGTTGTTCTAAGTCCGAAAAGTAATAAAATTATAAAAATTCCTACGGTTATAGATAAGCCAATAACGATACCTTTCTCTATAAACATTAGCCCTAAGTTGCTACTGAATAAAACTGTATGTAAACCTGAAAACGACATGGGTTAATGTTTAATTTAGGTAATTGAATATGTAAATATAAATGTATTATCTTAAATTCGTCTTAATTTATTTGTTAATTTTTTGAATACCAGTCAAGTAAAGTAACCTCTATTTCGCTATCTTTCGATTCTACTAGTCTTTTAAACGCATTTACATCACTCATGCCGTCTGTCCCGCGGTAATGATAAGGAATAACTTCTTTAGGTTTAAATTCTAAAACAGCATCGGCGGCGCTGCTTACTGGCATAGTATAAGGTAAATTCATACATACAAACGCAATGTCAATATCTTTTAAAGCTCTCATTTCAGGAATATCTTCGGTGTCTCCTGAAATATAAATGCGCTGGTCTTGGTTGTTTAGTACATAACCGTTTCCTCTACCTTTCGCATGGTACTTAAGAGCTTCGGGACGTAAATTATACATCGGGATGGCTTCAATAGTTATATGCTTGAAAGTTTTAGTTTCTCCGTTAGTAATCAATTGGGTTTGTAGTTTTAAGTGATCGGGTAATTTGTCTATAACTGCTTGTGGCGCCATTAATGTGGTATGAGACTTTGTAACGCTTTCTAAAGTTTCAATATTTAAATGATCCCCATGAATATCTGTGATAAGAATAAGGTTTGGTTCTTTTTGATTTTTAAAAGCTTCTAAGCCACCAACTGGATCTACATAAATAGTAAGATCTTTAATTTCTAAAACAAAAGTAGCGTGCGATATCGGAATTATTTTAGTTGTTTTTTCCGTTTCTGAAATAGAGGTTTTAGGCACTACATCGGCAGAATTAAACGATTTAAAACTAAATAAACTGACAGATATTAAAAGAATATAAATGATATGTTTCATGGTTTAAAGTATTGATTAATAGTTAAAATATAAATTTATTTTAAATTCGCTTGCATAAAATCTGTAATTAAATACGTAATAAGTTTACCAATCTGATCTGCATTCGATTCGGTTGGAGAGGCCTCACATATATGTAAATATTGGGCGTGGTTTTGCTTTCCGAAAACGTGTGTAAATTGTCTCGCTTTTTTAATACTAAATCCGCTTGAAGACATGGAATTGCTACTAATATTTTCAATAGCATTGCAGTCTATTTCTATACCAAAAGGTTTGTCTTGAATAAAAGTTAATCCATTTTGTATTTCCTTTTTAAATGAAGACGATTGCTTAATCTCCATATTTTCGTACGAACTGTATTTAATATGATTCAGCTTTTTAATGGTCTTTAAAATGGTATGAGTTATATAACTCTCATGTAGTCCAAAGATGTAGTAATTCTTTAAAAACCCTTCTGTAAACGCATACGTAAAACCATTACCACTATGTCTGCCTTCCTCGGATCTAAAATTTGTTTGCGAATCAAAATTTATAACATTAATAGGTGCGTTTAAGGCGAGAGCGGTACCTTTAATATTTCCGTAGCTATTGTTTTGTCCGCCACCAATAATTATAGGTTTTTTACCTGCCTTAACAATTGTGTAAATTAAATGCGAAACATGTTTATCTACTTTAGATACAATTTTTCTAGATTTCGCAAGTTCTTTATCTATAGAGCGGTCTAACTGACTGATTTTCTCAAGTTCTTTTTCAAAATTTAAATAGCCTAGTATTAAAAGACGTTCTGGAAAGGTGTAATCATTTTTCTGAACATTTAAAATGCTTTTCAGAGTGGTGTCCCAAGTGCTTGAAGCGCCTCGCGTGCCATGATTAGCGAATACCCCAATATCTTCTGGGAGTCCGACTAACACATAGTCAACGTCTAAATGCTTTATATGCTCGTATATATTACAGTCTGGAGGGAGAAGATTTACGTATTCTCCAAATTTAGATTCGTATGGGCGAATGCTTAAAAATTTTAAAAGATCAGAATTATCAAAAACAACTAGTTTATCCATTTTTAATACGGTTAATTAAATCTTAAAAGTACAGTTTTTTTTGTTTTAAGAACTTATATTTAATATTATTAGAATAGAACAGAACTTTTAATAAGTTAACCAATTAGATACTATCAAATTACAAACAACTATGGAACAGAATACATCAAATAACGGATTAAAAATAGCTTTAGGTATCGCTTTAGTTTTATTTTTAGGAACAGCTTTTTATACGTTTGATCTTATGAAAAAGAAAAACGAAACGGAGGCGCATTTAAAAGAAGAAAAACAATTAGTGATGACAGATTTAAGCAACATGGCCAAGCAATACGATGTGGCTATTAGCGAAAATAAGGTTGCTAATAGTAACTTAGTTGAAGCCCGAACTCGTATACAAGGCTTAATGGATTCGCTTCAGATTTCTGAAACTAATGTGAAAAGTTTATGGAAATACAAGCAACAATATCTGAATTTACAAAAGGAAATGGATGTTTTACTAACCGAAAACAATCAATTAAAAGCGAAAAACAATCAGTTAGCAACGTCTTTAGACAGTACACGAACACGATTAGAAGAGCGTAATGTATTTACAGATTCGTTACTTATGCAAAATACGGCATTAGCCGAAGTTGTAGAAAGTGCAACGGTTTTAAGTGCCGATAACTTAAAAGGATTCGGAGTTATAGAACGTAATTCTGGTAAACTTATTCCTACCGAGCGTGCTAGACGTACAGATAAACTTAGAGTTTGCTTTACTGTAGGGAAAAACACTTTAGTGCCTGCGGGAGATCAAGAATTATATATACAAGTAATCGACCCTAAAAACAATGTGCTAGGCGTAAATGAACAAGTTGTTTTTGGAGAGAAATTCTTAAATTATAGTACTATTAGTCGTTTTAACTATGAAAACATTAGTTTAAATGTGTGTGAATTTATCGCGCCTAAAGACGATGAGAAGTTTGAAGAAGGTCGTTATATTGTAAATGTTTATAATGATAAAAATTTGATTTCTTCTTCAGATTTTACGCTGAAGTAAAAATAAATAACGCATTAAAAAATCCCGAATGGTTTTAAACCATTCGGGATTTTTTAATGTTTAATTTGATTTATTCTACAATTATTCCGTTAATAATAACTGTATCAATATTATTTTCTCCAAAGGCATATGGTAAATATTTGTAATCAGGGATCTCTTTGGTAATTATGACGTTAGCTTTTTTACCTCTAGTAATACTTCCAAACATTTTATGAGCGCCCATAGCATAAGCTCCATTAATTGTCGCGGCATTTATAGATTCTTCCGGAGTCATTTTCATTTTAATACATGCTGTACTCACTACAAAATTCATGTTTCCACTTGGGGAAGTTCCTGGATTATAATCACTAGCAATGGCTAGAGGTAAACCAGAGTCTATTATCGTTCTTGCAGGTGTATATGGCGCATTAGAGAAATAGGAGCAGGCCGGTAGTGCAACAGGCATGGCGCGACTATCTTTTAAAGCTTTTATATCTTTAGGTTTAATTTGCTCAAGATGATCTAAAGATCTTGCATTATGTTTAATTCCTAAGGCAACACCTCCAACGGCACTAAATTTATTAACGTGTAGTTTAGGTACCATACTGTGTTTAACACCAGCTTCCAAAATACGATCTGTTTCTTCTAAAGTAAAATAACCTTCATCGCAGAAAAGGTCTATATATTTAACTAATTGTTCTCTGGCTATTTCTGGAATTATGGTATTAACTACCTCATCTATATATCCCGCTTTATTGTCTTTATAGACTTCTGGGATTGCTAGAGATACCAAAAAGGTCGGTCTAACTAAAATATTGAAATCCTGTTTTAATCGTTTTATAACACGAAGTATTTTTAGTTCAGATTCTAAAGTTATGCCATATCCGGATTTTATTTCAATAGCACCCGTTCCTAATTGCATGACATTTTTTAAACGGACTACAGCTTGATCATAAAGATCGTCTTCTGTAGTGTTTTTTATTAGCTCTGCCGCGTTCAAAATACCACCGCCTCGACTACTAATTTCTTCGGCACTCAAACCTATTATTTTGTCTGCAAACTCTTGTTCTCTACTTCCTGCATACACCAAATGCGTATGAGAGTCGCACCAGGCGGGTAACACAATTTTCCCGGTAGCATCAATAGTTTTTTCGGCAATAATGCCACCTATATTTTTCATCGAGCCGTATTCTACAATAGTGTCATGCTCAATTAATAAATAAGCGTTTTCTATTAAAGGTAGTTCATTCATTTCTTCACCAGAAACTTTAGAAATTCCGTGAGTTCGTGTTTGTACTAGCTGTTTTATGTTGGTGATAAGTATAGACATGTAATATAATTTTTTTTCCACCATAAATTTATGAAAATATATTTAGTATAGTTAGGCGATAGGGCATTGGTTTTTAAGAATTCAGCTGTTTTTTGATACTTTTTAGCTGTAATATTTAAACTATAAGCTTTGAAATAATTATTCTGACTTAATCAAAAGAAAAGTTTATTTTTATTTAAGTTTTTTTCTTGTGATGAAGCCTGTAGTTTTTCAAATTTAAATAGGTTCATGTTATTAAAATAAGAGACCATAAAACATATAGAAATAGGCGTTGAAATAAGATGAAATTCATAAATTTAGCATTCCTAAACAAAGTAAAATTAGTAAGTGATACATGATTGAAATCAGAGATTATATAGAATCTACAGTATCAATAAGTGATGCCGATTGGAAATTGTTTTCTTCAAAACTTAAAACACGAACATTTAAAAAGCGCCAACGTATTTTAAATGTGGGCGAAACCGAACGTTATATTTCTTTTATAGGGGAAGGGATCGCTCGTTTTTTAATTCCGAATGAAGACGAGGAAAAGGATGTTACCTTTGGATTTTGTTTCGAAAATGAATTTATAAGTGCTTACGATTCTTTTTTAACCCAAAAACCGTCGTTATACGCCTTAGAAGCCTTAACAGATTTAACCATTTGGAGTGTTTCTTATACCGACTTGCAGGAAGTTTATGCTAAGACCGAAGTTGGGAACTTAATTGGTCGTTTATCTTCTGAACGGTTATTTTTAATCAAGTCTAAACGAGAGCAGTCCTTATTAAATGAAAGCGCAGAACAACGGTATTTAAATTTATTTACTGAACGCCCAAATTTGTTAAAAGACATTCCTTTAAAATATATAGCCTCCTATATTGGAGTCACCGCCCAAGCGTTAAGTCGGATAAGAAAACGAATTTCTTAACCTATGTTCAGATTTTAGTCCTAATAATTTTGGTTCTTTGCTAGTATAAAATTTAGCAAATGACAATTATTATCTTCATGATTATTCTGTGGTACTCTGGTTTGTTTTTTCAAACATTTTTTCTTCACAGATATGCGGCACATCAAACCTTTAGAATGTCTAAACTTGGTGAGAAAGTCTGTTATGTTTTAACTTGGATCTGTCAAGGATCTAATTACTTAAGTGCTTATGGTTATGGTGTAATGCACAGAATGCATCATGCTTATGCCGATACCGAAAAGGATCCGCATTCTCCTAAATACGACAGTAATGTGTTTTCTATGATGTGGCGTACAAAAACAATTTATCAAGATATTAATCAACAACGTGTTCCTGTCGATGCCAAATTTACCAAGAACGTACCGCAATGGAAACGTTTCGATAATTTTGCAAGCTCTCGCGTATCTAGATTGGTTTGGGCTGGTTTATACACTACATTTTTTATCTTTTTTGCAACCGAATGGTGGCAATGGTTATTTTTACCTGTAGCCTTTTTTATGGCGCCTATTCACGGTGTAATTATTAATTGGTTTGCGCATATTTACGGCTATGTAAATTTTAAAGTAAGCGACACTTCTAAAAACTTATTGCCTTTCGATTTTTTAATGATGGGAGAGGGGTATCATAATAATCACCATAAATATGGTGGACGTGCTAATTTTGGTGGCGTACGCTGGTACGAACTAGATGTAACTTACGCGATTATGAAAGTCCTTAATGCTCTTGGCTTTATTCAGATTAAAAAAAGTGCGCTAGTTCCCGTTAAACGCGAGGTATAATTAGTAAGATATGGTCCTGTAAATCCGCTTTAAACTATCCGTTAACGTGTGGCGTTGTTCTTTAATAATGCAATTGTTCTTAACATCAGATTTCAAGCATTTGGTAACAATCGAGTCTAATATGTTATCCGATTTGTCTTTGATCACTATACTTTGTAAATCGTCGTTTTTATAGTTGTAATAATGCGTATTAAATGTTTTAAAATGGTCTACACTTTTTAATGTTTTTCCAGTTTTAGAATAGTGTACAATCTTTTCGTTCTGTTTATGTTTCTTTTGCGAATAGCAACTTATACGCTCTCTTTGGTTGGTTTTCCATCGTGTTTTACAATAATAATTCGGTAAATCGGGGAAGGTTTGTTTATCGAAAAATAACTTCTTTTCAGTGGTTTGTATAGTATCTTGATCGGCGTTTAAGGTGTAAGAATATTCTACTCTACCATTTTTAGTGAACTCGAAATATTGTTCTTTTAATAGTATGGAATCTCCTGCAGTATTCAGTAAATAGGTGTGTTGGTCCATAGTATTTACACCTTGTAAATCGTTTTTCTTAAAATAAGAAATAGAGCTACACGACTGTAACAAAATAAAAAGTCCTAGATAGATTCCCCAAATATGTAAACTGCCTATTTTCATTCTTATAAAGATAAAATAATTTTTTCAGTTAACAATTTACTAGATACTCCAGATGAGCTATTTTTTTCAACTAACAACTATATATACTTTAATTTGGGCATTCTTTTTTGTTAAAAAAGTCGGGCTATCCACTATATCTTTTTATGTAAAAAGCACATAAAAAGGATGCCGTTTCTATCCCTAATGCGAACGAAAATTAAGTTTTCGATATAATATATGACGTTTCATTACGGTAAAAGTTGCCAAAGATAAACTTCCACAAATAGAAAAACCTACAAATAGCGGTAATGCAGTATCAGTCATAAACGAACCGATAAAGGTTGCAATCGGAATGGCAATTAAAGTAGATATAAATCCTGTAATTGCCGCTCCAATTCCTGCAATATGCCCAATAGGTTCCATGGCAATAGCTCTTATATTTCCAAATAGAAAACCTAAGGCAAAAAATAAACTTCCTAAAAACGGAATAAGTACAGTTAAACTTGGATTTGGTTTTCCCCAGAATAAAACGACATATGTGGTAGAGACCAAACTAAATACACAAAGTGATAAGAAGGCTAATCTTCGCATCCCAATCCGCACCACTAAAGTACCGTTTAATAGTGTCGATATTCCTATGGTAGTTGCTAGGCCTGCAAACACATACGGGAATTTATCTCCCATACCATATTGATCTTCAAAAACATGGTGAGACGAACTTAAATACACCATAAACGCACCCGTAATAAAACCGGAAACCATAGTAAATGCCATGGCTTCTTTATATCTAATTAATTCTTTAAATCCGTTTAAGTACACTCTATTATTAAAAGGTATTTTAAATTCAGGATGCAAGGTTTCTGGTTGCCGTTTCCAAAACCAAAACGTAACTATAATGGCAAAAAAGATCTGTGTATAAAAAATACTTTGCCAATTAAAGTGATGTAATATAAATAATCCTAAGGCAGGAGCTATTACTGGAACAAGGATAAAGAATGCTGTAACAAACGACATCATTCTTGCCATATAATCGCCTTTGTGAGAATCTCTAATTATAGAGATACAAATAGTTCGCGGTGCAGAAAGTCCGATACCTTGAAAAACACGTCCAATAAGCATAACTTCTATTGATGTGGAATAAATACAGACTAAACTTGCAATTATAAAAATTGCAAAGCCAGAATACATAAGCGGTTTTCTTCCAAAGCTATCGGAAAGCGGACCTAAAATTAATTGTCCAACACCAAAACCTAAAAAGATCATGGTGACTAAAGATTGTAAATCGGTGCTGTTTTGGTTTCCTATGGTTAATCCAATTTGCGGAAAAGCAGGTAATAAAGCGTCTATCGAAAGTGCGACTATAGACATTAATGAAGCCATTAATGCCACAAACTCGAATTGAGATTCCTTTTTGATTTTTTGCATGCGTCAAAAGTAGCATTTCCAATAGTATAATCTCATTAATTTAGGGTTATAAATTAATGAGATTATAATTAATAAAATCTAAATTAAGATTTAAATCTTAATTTTAGTCTAAATCTAATTTCACCTGATTTAGATGCTTGTTTATAAATTCTAATTCTTCTGAAGATAATTTTACATCTATAGCTTTGGCATTCGAGATTGCCTGATCGGCATTTCTCGCCCCTGCCAATGCTATTGTTATTCCCGGCTGTTCGATAGTCCATCTCAATACCAGTTGAGAGAGTGTTGCGTGTTTATCTTCGGCAAGAGGTTTTAATTTATCTAAAAATTGTGCCGTTTGTTTTAAGTTTTCATCCTTAAAGAAGGCCAAGTTTTTTCTGTGATCTCCTTCAGAAAACTGGTGTCCAGCCTTTATTTTTCCTGTTAATAGTCCACGTTGTAACGGACTGTAAGCCAAAATAGACGTGTTATTTTCTAGTACATAAGGTATAAGATCCGATTCTATACCACGATTTACCATACTATATGGCACTTGATTCGATACAATATCGACATACTTTTTAGCCTCTTTTAATTGGTCTACACTATAATTAGAAACCCCTGCATATCGTACTTTACCATCTTTAATTAATTGGGCTACCGCTTCCATTGTTTCCTGAATTTCGGTGGTTTTATCTGGCCAATGGATCTGATATAAATCGATATAATCTGTACCCAAGCGCTTTAAACTGTCTTCACATTCTTTTATAATACTTGCCTTTCTTGCGTTTTTATAAATAGCAATGTCTTTACCATCGTTATCTTGAGAGTTTACATAAAATTCACCATCGGTGGCATCCCAACGTAAACCATATTTAGTCACAATTTGAACTTGGTCACGAGATAAATCTTTAATGGCTTCACCTACAATTTTTTCACTGTGTCCCATACCGTAAATGGGAGCAGTATCGATGGTTGTAACTCCGTAATCGAATGCCGATTGCATGGCTTTCACCGCATCGTTTTGTTCGGTTCCTCCCCACATCCATCCTCCAGCGGCCCAAGCTCCGAAAGTGATTGCTGATAATTTTAAATCTGAATTTCCTAATGCTCTATATTCCATAATATGTGCGTTTTTTTAAGAGTGTTCAAGTTAATAATTCCAATATAAACACGTAAACGTTTTATGAAAGTCTTAATATTAATTTTCTGCTTTAATGACCAATAGTTTAGTGAGTAAAATTATCTTTACACCCTAAATAAAATTATGAGACATTATAAGCAACCCATAAAAGGGGATAAAAAAAAGGCTTCAAAGGTAAGTATGGCCCAAGCCTTTAAAACCATTATTTGGCCTAAGCGTAATCTAGTATTTATAGGTTTAATTTTAATTGTTTTTAGCCGTTTAGCAAGCTTAATTTTACCTTGGAAAAGTAAAGTACTACTTGACGATATTATTCCAAACCGAGATTACGATCAGTTATATTCTATGTTGGCTGTAGTTGGTGGAGCCATATTAGTACAGGCCGTAACTTCTTTTTTATTGACCAAAATTTTAAGTGTACAAGCACAATATTTAATATCAGAATTACGAGCTAAAGTGCAGAAAAAAGTGCTGTCTTTACCGATTAGCTTTTTTGATAATACAAAGTCAGGCGTTTTAGTATCTCGAATTATGACGGATGTAGAAGGTGTTAGAAATTTAATTGGGACTGGTTTAGTGCAATTGGTTGGTGGGACATTTACCGCTATTATTTCATTAGTTTTATTAATTAGAATTAGTCCGTCTATGACTCTATTTGTTCTAGTCCCTGTTGCTGTATTTGGAGTGCTAGCGCTAAAGGCTTTTAAATATATCAGACCTATTTTTAGAAAGCGTGGTGTAATTAATGCCGAAGTTACTGGACGTTTAACAGAAACCCTTAGCGGTGTTCGAGTGATTAAAGCGTTTAATGCCGAAGATCAGGAAAATAAAGCATTTGAATCGGGAGTCGATAAATTGTTTCAAAATGTAAAGAAAAGTTTAACCGCGACCGCAGTTATGACCAGTTCGTCTACATTTCTTTTAGGAATTGCTTCTACTGGTATTATGGGAATTGGTGGTTATAAAATCATGCAAGGCGAGTTAACTATTGGAGATTTTATGTTCTTCACGTTACTGCTAGGATTTATGATTGCACCGATTGTTCAGATGAGTAACATCGGAAGTCAGTTAACAGAGGCATTGGCAGGTTTAGATCGTACCGAAGAACTGATGAATATGGAAGCCGAAGACGACAACGAAAATCGCAATGTAGATATTGAAAATATGAAAGGCGATTTGATTTTTAATGATGTCTCTTTTGCTTATGAAGAAGGAAAAAACGTCCTACATAATATTAGTTTCGACGCACCATCGGGTTCTGTAACGGCTTTGGTGGGGAGCTCTGGTTCTGGAAAATCGACTATCGCTGGATTATCTGCTACGTTTTTAAATCCGAAATCAGGTGTGGTTTCTGTAGATGGTTACGATTTATCTCAAGTGCGATTAAAAAGTTTTAGAAAACATTTGGGAGTAGTATTACAAGATGAATTCTTGTTTGAAGGTACCATTCGAGAAAACATTCTATTTCCGAGACCAAACGCTACGGAAGCAGAACTTTTACAAGCTGTAGATTCTGCTTATGTGAGTGAATTTACAGATCGTTTTGATGATGAATTAGATACCTTAATAGGGGAGCGCGGTGTTAAATTATCGGGTGGTCAACGTCAACGTATCGCTATTGCAAGAGCTATTTTAGCCGATCCGAAAGTGATTATTTTAGACGAAGCAACTTCTAATTTAGATACCGAAAGTGAAGGATTTATTCAGAAAAGTTTGAATGAATTAACTAAAGATAGAACCACCATTGTAATTGCACACCGATTAAGTACCATTCGTAGAGCAGATCAGATTTTAGTGATTGAAGAAGGGCGTATTAAAGAGCGAGGAACTCATGACGAACTTATAGAATCTCAAGGTCGATATTACGATTTGTATACGTATCAAGCTAAAATATAAGAACAGATATCTATTAGAAAAGCCTCTAAAAACAGTGACTGTTTTAGAGGCTTTTCTTTTGACTATAATTTATAATGGAATATTACCGTGTTTGCGTTTTGGTAAGTCTACTTTCTTTTCTTCTAGCATACTAAACGCTTTAAGTAATTTCCTTCTGGTATCTTGTGGTGAAATAACTTCATCTATAAAGCCACGTTCTGCAGCACGATAGGGATTTGCAAAAGTTTTAGCATATTCGGTTTCTTTTTCTGCTAACTTAGAAATGGGATCGTCTGCTTCGTTAATTTCTCTTTTAAAAATAATTTCGCTTGCCCCTTTGGCACCCATAACGGCAATTTCGGCATTTGGCCATGCAAAATTCATGTCGGCTCCTATGTGTTTAGAATTCATCACATCGTAGGCACCGCCGTATGCTTTTCTTGTGATTACGGTAACACGAGGTACGGTGGCTTCGCTTAAAGCATACAATAATTTAGCTCCATTAGAAATAATGCCATTCCATTCTTGATCTGTTCCAGGCAAGAACCCAGGGACATCTACTAAAACTAAAAGCGGAATATTAAAACTGTCGCAGAACCGTGTAAAACGAGCGGCTTTCTTAGAACTGTTTACATCTAAAACACCTGCTAAATATAATGGCTGATTGGCCACTATACCTATGCTTCTTCCTCCAATACGGGCAAAACCTACGATTATATTCTGTGCATAATCTTTATGAATTTCAAAAAAGGAATCCAAATCTGTAATACCGTGTATTACCAAATGCATATCGTATGGTTTGTTGGCATTTACCGGTATTATATCTGTGAGTTGTGTTCTAATTTCATCGCCTAATTCTGTTGGAATTTTAGTTGTTGTTTTTGTGTTGTTTTGAGGTAAATAAGTTAGTAGTGATTTAATAGCCTCCAAACATTCCACATCGTTAGTAGAAGTGGTATGTGCCACACCCGATTTAGTCGCATGGGTATGTGCGCCACCTAATGCTTCTGAAGAAACTTCCTCATTGATTACCGTTTTTACCACATTTGGTCCTGTAACAAACATATAACTAGTGTTTTCTACCATCATTGTAAAATCGGTAATGGCGGGAGAGTACACGGCGCCACCAGCACAAGGCCCCATAATGGCAGAAATTTGGGGGATAATGCCAGAAGCTTTTACATTTCTATGAAATATTTCTGCATATCCGCCAAGAGAACGAACACCTTCTTGTATTCGTGCACCACCGGAATCGTTTAGACCAATTAATGGGGCTCCCATTTTTAAAGCGAGATCCATTATTTTGCAAATTTTTTCAGCATGAGTTTCTGAAAGAGAGCCACCAAAAACTGTAAAATCCTGAGCAAAAACATACACTAATCTATTATGAATCGTGCCATAGCCTGTTATAACACCATCGCCGTAATATTGCTCTTTCTGCATGTTAAAATCGGTTGTACGGTGGGTCACTAATATTCCGATTTCTTCAAAAGAACTTTCGTCTAATAAATAATTAATGCGTTCTCGGGCAGTTAGCTTTTTTTTGCTATGTTGTTTATCAATGCGTTCTGTACCACCTCCAAGATGTGCTTTTGCTATTTTATCGGATAGAATTTTAATTTTAGAATCCATATAATTTCAGTTTAACTATGAGGTAATCTTACTTTTTTGAGGTCGGTTTGATAGCGTTTCAACGCAAGCAAAGCAGCTAGTTTTGCATCGTTTTTAGCAATATGTTCTAATATTTCGGGTTTATAGTACAGGTTAACAAAATTAGTATCGAAGTTTCCTTTTCTAAATGCCTTATTTTCAAACACAAATTTTCCAAAGGTTAAAGTGGTTTCTATACCTTCAATTTTGTAGTTTTCAATGGCATCGAGCATGGTAACTATTGCTTCTTCTCGCGTATTTCCATAGGTAATTAATTTTGCGAGTAACGGATCGTAATAGATAGGTACGTCCATACCTTCTAGTATGCCGTTATCTACGCGTATGTTTTTTCCTTCAGGAATACGGTAGGTTTTTAAATGACCAACACTTGGAAGAAAATCATTTTGAGGATCTTCGGCATACACGCGCAGTTCTATGGCATGACCTTTAATTTCTAAATGCCCTTGGATTAAACGTAAAGATTCTTCTCGTGCAATTTTAATTTGTTGCTCTACAAGGTCTAAACCTGTGATCCATTCTGTTACTGGATGCTCCACTTGTAAGCGTGTGTTCATTTCTAAAAAATAGAAATTATTAGAGTCGTCTAAAAGAAATTCTACGGTACCAGCGCCTATATACTTACATGCTTTTGCTACTTTTTTAGCGGCTTCTCCCATTATGTCACGCAATTCTGGAGTTAATATGGTGGAAGGCGCCTCTTCAATTACTTTTTGATGACGGCGTTGGATACTGCATTCCCGTTCGAAGAGATGGACAGTATGACCTAAACTATCTGCCAAAACCTGAATTTCTATATGTCTTGGAGATGCAATATATTTTTCGATAAATACGGAGCCATCTCCAAAGGCATTTGTTGCTTCACTAATGGCACGTGTCATCTGGTCTTCTAGCTCATTTTCATTCTTTACAATACGCATACCTTTTCCACCACCACCGGCAGAGGCTTTTATTAGTATAGGAAATCCTATTTTATGTGCTATTTTTTTAGCTTCCTCAACATCTGTAATGGCTTGGTCTGTGCCAGGAACCATGGGAATGTTATAATGCTTTACAGCTTCTTTAGCGGCTAATTTACTCCCCATAATTTTTATGGATTCGGACTTTGGGCCAATAAAAATAAGGTGGTTTGCTTCAACTAATTTTACAAAGTCTGCATTCTCACTTAAAAAACCATACCCCGGATGTATAGCATCGACTTCTAAAGATTTAGCGATTTCAATAATTTTTTCACCTAATAAATACGATTGATTAGATGGTGGTTCTCCTATGCATACGGCTTCATCTGCAAAGGTAACATGGGGCGATTGTCTATCTATTGTAGAATAAATAGCTACCGTTTTAATCCCCATCTTTTTAATCGTCTTCATAATCCGTAGGGCAATTTCCCCACGATTGGCAACAAGTATCTTTTTCATAGTACGTTATTCAAATTCGATAAGGAGATCTCCTTTATTTACTGTAAGTCCTTTTTTTACTTCAACAGATTTTATAACACCGTCGTGAGGAGCAATTATATTGTTTTCCATTTTCATGGCTTCTAAAATAAGTAGTGAATCGTTGGCTTTAACCTGATCGCCTGGCTTTACGTTTAAATCTAAAATGAGTCCAGGCATGGGGGCAATAATAGAATCTATTTTTTTGGAACTTCCAATATGCAATCCCATAGCGTTAATAATAGTATCTGTTTCATTTAAAATATTAACGTGATACTCGGTGCCATTAACTTTAACCGTATACACCCTATGCTGAAAATCTTCTTTAGAAATTTCGGCATAAAATGTTTTATGCTTTTGAATAATATGAAATGAATTTGGATGGGTTTCAACGCAATCCAATAGATTTACATCTTCGTTAGAAAGACTGAATTGATGTAAATCGTTTACGGTTACTTTGGTGGATTTACTCATAACTGTTTGTTTGTCTAGTAAATATAATAAAATAGACGAGGATGAGTAACCTTTGGAATAGAGATATTTACAATTTAAGCAGATCTTTTAAAGTGTATGCTTTTGTTTTAATCAGAAAATGAATAGACCTAATAAAAGCTATAGCAGTAATTAATGCATCGCCGGAGGCCGTATGTCTGTCGCTTAAATCGATGTCGTAAAACTCTGCCACTTCATCTAGCGAATATTTTTTATTTGGATCTAGGAGATTAGATTTAATACGTGTCGCACGGAAAATAAGCATGGTATCTAAAACTTTATTTTTTAGTTGAGGAAGCTCTAATCTAGACAAAGCCATGTTAATCATGTTAATATCGAAAAACGCATGATGTGCAACTAGAATAGAATCTTTGATATACTCTAAAAATAAAATTATAGCATCCTCTTCAGATAGGGTTTCAAATTTATCATTTTTAAGAATACCGTGTATTTTCACGGTATTCTTATCGAAGTAATCTTGTTTTAAATATATTTCAAAAGCGGTACTAACATCAATTACGCCATCAATAATCTTTACAGCACCAATGCATAACATTCTGTCTTTATCGTAATTAAAACCGGTAGTTTCGGTATCTAAAACAACATAAGTAGACGTGTATATGTCTTCTTGCTTTGCTGTGGTAAAAAGGGATTCATATGTTGTCCAGTACTCAGGATATGATTTTTCTTTATTACTGAAAAGCCATTTCATTAAATGAAATTCTTTAAATTAAATTTCAGTTTAACCAACTCTTGAACTTTATTGATTGCTTTAAAACAACGTTTTAATTTCATTTTTTCTTCTTTCGATAGTTCGGCTAAGGCAATAAAGCGACCACTATCGTGATGGCGGAGTCCGCGTTTTGTTCTAAATTTTAATAGGGCTTTAGATGCATAGGCACAAGAGTAAAACAATTCTTGGTCTTCCGGTAGCAATTCTGCTAACTTTTCGAAACGTTCGGCGGTGTTATTTATATGCTTAATTTGATAATGTAAGGCTAATAATCTACCAGCATCTGTTACCGGCATAATGGCTCTTTTCTTTAAATCGAAATGATCTTTGTGCTCACCATCCTGTTCTACTAAAAATTGTCTGAAAAATCCTAATGGCGACGGACTTTTAAGTGAACTAGCACCTAATTTAGATTGAAAGATTAAATTCCCTTTTGTAATCTCTATAACATGATCTGCCAACTGGTTAGTAAGGCTCATATCTCCATAAGTGAAAGCAAAATCGAAAAAGATAGAACATAAAAGAAGTTCGTCGTCTTCGGTCTCTCTGGTCCAAGATGAAAATTGATTTTCCCATTCGTCTATACTTAGACAATATTTTGGGTTTTTTGCCATCATTTCACCAGGGCAATAATCGAAACCAATCATTTTTAAACGCTTATTCACTTTTTTAGCAAGCGTTAAGAAATAGGTTCTAACCTCTTCAATATGGTCGTCGTCTGTGTTTTCAAAAACAATAGCGTTATCCTGATCGGTATGCAAAAGTTGTTCTTTTCTTCCTTGACTTCCCAAAGACATCCAAGCAAATTTTACCGGAGGGACTTGATCCATTTTTTCGATACAACGTTCTACTACACGTTTTATAGTGGCATCGTTTAATTCGAAAATGATATTATTTATATGAGTAAGTGGAATATTTTGTTGAATATATCCATCTAAAAGCATCATTATTTTTTCACGAATACGCTTTAATTCTTTTGTAGAATTAGAACGTTTAATCGCTTTCATTAAGACTGAAGGATTTGTTCCTTTCATTACGATAATATCGTGTTCCGAAAAGACACCTAAAATCTTTGTGCTTGGAGTTCCATCTTTAGTTACTACAATTTGATTGATCTTATGCTTCATCATGGTGATTTGAGCCTGAGCAATCGTAATATTTTTCTTATAGCACTTTACTGGAGAAATCATGATTTTGGAAACATCGTCGTTTATCGAGTAGTTACCCGTAGCAACATGTAGTCTTAGATCTTTATCGGTAATAATTCCGATAGGGCATTCCTTATCTTCAATAATAATAGAACCTACATTATTCTCTGTCATTAACTGTGCAGCTTCTTTAATACTCGAAGTTTTCTTAGTAGTAATAACATTTTTAATAAGACGCACCGGTTGCATTTCGAACATGTCTTTTGTGAAGTCTAATTTCACATCGTCCTCAAGCATCTTTTTCTGAAATTCGTTTGAAAATGGATTTTCGGTATTAGACGCGAAACTCTCAATTAAATATTGTCGAACATTCTTATTGTTATCTATAAAAGGGCTGAAAATTTCTATTGGAATACAATACAAAATAGTCTCCTCTTCGGTGATAGAAGTAATGGCATAATTCTCCTTTGCAAATAAAGGACGCAATCCGAACACATCTCCTTCATCAAATTGGTCGATGGTTTCAAGCTTTTCATTGATATATTTCTTAAGCTTAACAGCTCCTTTGTATATCATATAAAATTGATCGTGTAGCGGATCGTTAATATTGTAAACCGTACTTTCTTTGTCCAAATAACTGATTTTAACTTCTTTAGAAAGTTCAAGTAGTTGACTCTTATCGAGTAAATCGAAGGGTGGAAAGTTTTTTATAAAATCAGCGACGCGTTCTGCTATCGTGTTCTTCATCGTATTCATTTAATGAGCGTTTTCGAAAATTAAAGATAGTATTATTATTTAAAATATGATTTTTCTTGATGATTTTTTATTGCATTTCTTGCCAGCACTATTGCAACACCAAGAGAAATAAAGGCACCTATCCAAATGCCTGGTACAAAATCAATAAAGAGAAAAAAATCGTAACTTCCATGGAAGATTACAGCAAATAATAGCCCTAGTAAATTATGCTTAATTCTATGATTCGAGAATTTGGCTTTTCCCATAAAATATCCCATTAATATTCCAAAACAAGCATGTGCAGGAATGGCTGTAAAAGCTCTTAAAATTCCTGATGCAACACCACCATCTAGTACATAAAAAATATTTTCGGTAGCGGCAAAGCCCATTGAAACCATAACCGCATACATAATCCCATCGTAAGGTTCGTTAAATGCATTATTGGGTTGTGTAAAATAGCGAATTATTAGATATTTACTAAATTCTTCGGTAAAAGCCACAACAAAAAATGCTTTAATAAATAAATGCGCTATGCTAGACTCATCTAATGGTAAAAAGTAATTTAATATAAGGGATAAGATTGTAGTAATTAATATACTTACAATAGCACCGAGTACGAAATTATAAAACAAAAATAGTTTTGGCTCTTTTTCATATTTGTCTTTGTTGTAGACATAAATTATAATTGCTAAAACAGGAGCAAGAGCAAGTAGAAGTAGGTGCATATATTATTTTTGTTTTGAGAAATAATAACTTCGATTATTGAATGATAATTGTAAGAAAGGGTAAACAATATTGGTTATAAAATGACTTATTAAAACGGCCAAAGCCGCTCCATTTATGTAATACAATGGAATTAAAATATAACAGAGTATAAGATTACATATACATCCTACGGTAAAGCGATACACCTCATGTTCTAATTTATTTATGGTTAGTACATGTTTTTCGTATAACATGCCCATAAATATAAATAACGGAGACCAACAAAAGATTTGTAAAGGCGATTTAGCTTCTGCATACTGATCGGAGAAATACGTGTTTAAAATATAGTTTCCAAAAATTATATAGAATACAGCAATCCCTAATCCCAATATAATCATGGCTATGGTTAACTGTCTAAATTTTATCTTATAGGTATTATTATCCTGATTGTAAGATTCGGCAAGAGACGGATATAATGCATTAATTATGGCAAAACCTATGGTCCAACTTAAACCAATTACCAAATATTGAACGCTACCGAAAACTCCATTTGCATGATCGCTATAATAATATTTTAAAAATAGTTCGTCTATACCTATATATAACATAATTAAACCACTGGATATCATGAGCGGGAAAGACATACTAAGTAACTGTTTTCCTAAGGATATAGAAACAGATAATTTTTTATATGAGAAGCCTTTATTAATTAGCAATGCTAGGCCATAAATAGCGCCTTGAATAAGAAAGTCTAATGCTAAAACTTTAGCAAAATAAAGTACATCTAGATGGTGTGTTACTCCATAATATTGAAGTAATAAAATAATTATTAGACTCGTAATTTTACTTATAAATATAAACTTGGCTTGTTTCTTTGCTAAGAAATAGAATTCAAACACATCGGTGAGCCGAAACAAATACCCGAATAACAAAATTAGGTATAGACTAAATAATGCTACGTTTTTAGTAAATATTAAGTAGCATAATATACCAATACTAAGAATAATCCAACTTAATAATCGCATTGTAAATGTTGTACCAATTATTTTTTCGCATGTTTTTGGGTGTAAAACCATTTCTCGTATGGAGATGGCCGAGAGGCCAAGAAAAAATATAGGTGTAAACATCCCCAAAAGTGCCTCTACAAAATGTAGCTTGCCAATGTCTATAGTGCCTAATGTATTGAATATTTTAGGTATAATAAATACACCTGCAAACAGTTGGATGCCTTTTTCTAATGAAAACCAGACGGTAGAATTTAAATCTTTTCTGCTAAAAGCAATTGGCATAGACATATAAATAAGGAGCCAAATATATAAAATACTCTTGTGTAAAGAAGTTTGCTTCTAATTTATTATTTTGCAAAACAATAAACCTCCTTTATGACTTCAGAATTCCTTCGACGCTACTATGTTTTACGTATTATTAAAAATCCAGAATTGTATGGTCTTTCGAAACCTTATGTAACATACGAAGAATTAAAAGGTGCATTGGATTCTATTGTAGAAAAAAATTATGAAGATAGGCTCTACGAAAAACTTGAATCGAATAGTAAAAAAACAATCAAAAGGGATTTAGAAGATATTAAATCTTTTCACCATATAGATATTAGGCTTAAACGTAATCATGGGTATTATATTCTCGAGCAGGATTTTATTATGTCGGATAAGCTTAAAGAAGTGTTTGAAAAAACAGAACTTTATTTATTACATCATCATGCCCATGCTTGGAAGCAATTTGTGAGTATATCGAGAACGTCTTTAAGTGCGTATGTGGACATGGTTGCGCTAATTAATGCCATAGAATGTAAGTGTCTGATAGAGATAGATTATCAGGGTTGGTATGATGATAACAGATTTCAGAAAGTAAAAAATGTTTTTCAGCCACTACATATTAAAGAAATAAATAACGCCTGGTATTTAATAGCTCATAATTCTGAAGTAGGTATTTACTCGATGTGCTTAGATAGTAGAATTAGTAGTTTATTTATAACCAATAGAGTTTGTAAAGATCCGGTTGGATTTAACGAAGCCGAGTATTTTAAGAATTCGATAGGAATTTTAAAAACGGATTTACAAGCGGTCTGGATTCATATAAAAGTAGCGAATCATCACTTTAAATATGTTGAAAACAATCCCTTACATCACTCTCAGATTATAACTTCACGACCAATAGATGTAGACACTGAATATTTAGATTACAATAACGAACGGATTTGGGGAGAGATTAAAATATTTGTAGAACCTTCCTATGAGTTTTTTATGGAAATTTTAAAATACAACCGTTGGGTAAAAATTGTTTCTCCATCTCAAGTTGTAGCCGATATGAAGCTGTTATTAAGCCAGATGTCTGCGTATTATGAATAATTGCGCTTAATTTGTATGCATGCCGTGATTTAAGTATTATAATTTATTACAAAATCAGTCTTTATCTTGCATTAATATTTAAATAGACATATTTTGTCCGTTTCGCTCTTATATTTGAAGTATAATAATTAATTGATACTAAGTTGATAATCAAAATAGTATTGAATTGCTATTAAACCAGCCAAATCCTCCTAAAAATGAAACATATCCTACTATGTGTTGTCTGCATGTTGTGCGCCAATATTACTTTAGCTAGCCCAGTTTTCTTAGAGCATACTAATACTACAAAAGTACAGTCACAGGATAAAGTGCCTTTTAGGCCTATTTTAATAGATCAACAATATATTTCAGAACAAAGTATTCAATTTATTAGTAAAGAAATTAGTTTCGTTAGAGTTGTAGAAGAAGCCTCAAAATTTTGGCAATCTGATACAGAAAGAAGTAAGCGTTGGGAGCCAAGAGTTAAGAAATATTTTAATCATGCCACCTATTCTAAATACGAACTTAAAAAAGTGAATAGGAAATTTAATTTAGAGCATTCTCAAAGCGATATAAATAAGCTTATTAGTATTATTACATCAGAAAGTATAGCAGAGTTTTCTAAAGAAATTGCTGTTATGGGGTGCATTTGGGTAATTATGGGTATCATTGTTTTAGGTACAAAAGGGAAGTTTTTTGTACTAGATATTATATTAACAACTTGTATTTGTGTGTGGTTTGGTTTGAAAAATCAAATGATTAAAGATAATTTAGAAGATTTTATAGTCTTGAAAAACGACCGGTTAAGTGAAATGGTTTCTGGTAGAGCTCCAATTTTAAATTCAAATTCAAAAAACGAATTTAAACTGTCGAAAGAATTAAGTGGATTTATACATTTTCTTGAATAGCACTTAAAACTTGTTCGTAATAAACCCTATTAGACGGTACAAAATAATCATTAGTTTCACTATTAGCTAAGTGTGATTTAAACGTTTCTATAGATACTAGTTGAAGTGCTTCAACTTCTTCGGGTTGTGGTGTTAAGTTCTGTAAAGGTTCTCTTAATACAGCGATATATGTATGGTGAAACTCATTGTCTTGGATTCCAGAATCGTAACTTTGAAAACATTTAAATACCCCAATCTTTTTCAAATCAGTTGCGGTTAAAGTTAAATTGAGTTCTTCCAAAGTTTCTCGAATGCCTGCTTCTTCTATCGTTTCTCCTGCATCTACATGACCAGCTACCGAAACATCCCACATGCCTGGGCATATTGCTTTTCTATAACTACGTTGTGCTAACAAGATCTCACCACTACTAGTATATAGCCATATGTGAGCTGTATTATGATAATAGCCTTTATTATGTATTTCGGACTTTAATGCCGTTTTTCCCGTATAAGAGCCATCTATATTAACAATATCTATAAGTTCGTCCATGTGGATATGGTGTATAAAAAATATTCCCGCCAAGTTTATAGCGGGAATTGGGTAAATATCTATTTAAAATAACTAAATGTTTCTCCGTCTTCTATATTTAAAAGCGTCTCATAAATTAATTTTATAACATGCTCAACATCTTCACGGTGTACCATCTCTACTGTGGTATGCATATATCGCAGTGGTAAGGAGATTAGGGCAGAGGCAACACCTCCATTACTGTAAGCAAAAGCATCGGTATCTGTTCCTGTGGCTCTAGATAATGCAGAGCGCTGAAAAGGAATTTTGTTAGTTTCTGCTGTGTCTGTAATTAAATCTCTTAATTTTTGTTGTACGGCAGGAGCATAAGCGACCACAGGACCAAGACCTAACTCTAAATGACCTTCTTTTTTTCTGTCAATCATTGGCGTTGTTGTATCGTGAGTCACATCGGTAACAATAGCAACATTAGGTTTAATGGTTTGAGTAATCATTTCTGCACCACGAAGTCCAATTTCTTCTTGTACCGAGTTCGTAATGTACAGTCCAAACGGTAACTTATTCTTGTTTTCATGAAGTAAACGCGCCACTTCTGCAATCATAAAGCCACCCATTCTGTTATCTAGAGCGCGACATACAAATTTATCACCATTTAAAATATGAAATTCATCTGGATATGTAATTACACAACCCACATGAACACCCATATCTTCGACTTCTTTTTTAGTTTTTGCTCCAACATCAATTGTAATGTTGTCTGGTTTAGGTGTCTCTTCTTTAGATTTATCTCTTGTATGAATAGCCGGCCATCCAAAAACACCTTTTACAATGCCTTTCTTAGTATGAATATTAACCAATTTACTTGGCGCAATTTGATGATCACTTCCTCCGTTTCTTACAACATAAATAAAACCTTCATCAGAAATATAATTCACATACCAAGAAATTTCGTCTGCGTGTCCTTCAATCACAACTTTGTACGGGGCATCAGGGTTTATCACACCTACAGCGGTTCCATAAGTATCTGTTATGAATTCGTCTACATAAGGTTTTAAATAATCCATCCACAGCTTTTGCCCAGTCCATTCGTAACCAGTAGGTGCTGCATTATTTAAATATGTTTCTAAAAAATCTAGAGATTTTTTATTTAATATACTCTTGTTTGCCATTTGTAATAATTTTGTATAAAAATAATAATATTAATATGATTTTAGGGGTTAAAGAGGTGTAATTTATTAATTTTGGAATAGTTTTTGGCTTCAAGATTTATATGAAAATTTTCCTATTCTTTTTATTATGTTTTCCTTGTTTTGCGTGGTCTCAGGTTTATGAGATTAGTCAGGATAGTATTCAGGATACCTATATTATTATCGAAGGAGATTCTGTGCCACGAAAAAGCATTGATTTAGATGAAGTTATGATTCTGAATAAAATCGATTTTGTCGATAAAAAGGAACATATTCAATACCTTATTCTTCGTAGAAAAACCCTTAAAGTTTATCCGTATGCTAAAATGGCTGCCGATCGTTTACAAGAACTCACTATAAGGTTAGAGAAATTAGGTGAAAATCGCGATAAAAAACGTTACACCAAGCAAGTACAAAGATATTTAGAGGATGAATTTTCGGCAGAATTAAAGAAAATGACACGTACCGAAGGTCAGATATTGGTTAAACTTATTCACAGACAAACCGGAACAACTGCCTTCGATTTAATAAAAGATTTAAGAAGTGGCTGGCGTGCATTTTGGTTTAATAGCACAGCGAGCATATTCGATATATCTTTAAAAGAAGAATTTGATCCCATGAACTCTAAGGAAGATTATTTTATTGAAGATATCTTGGAGCGAAATTTTCAGAATCAGCGTTTAGAACGTCAGAATTCAGTTTTAGATTTCGATTTTTATGAAGCAGAAAAAAAATGGAGCAAACGTTTAGTTACTGTGCCATTAAAACCTGTTAATCCTTCTAAAAAATGAAAATTCAATCGCCCTTCGAAGAAAAACTAAACACCATTACACATGCTATTGGTGCGGTTTTAGGAGTTTTAGGTTTGGCATTGTTAATTTATTATAACGAACAGAAAACGGGGTGGACCTTATTTAGTGTAGTGGTTTATGGCATATCACTAATCGTTTTATTTTCAGCTTCGGCTTTATATCACTATGTTTCTAATGAAAATAAAAAGTACTATTTAAGAATTGCCGACCACATTAGTATTTATCTTTTAATTGCGGGTACATATTCGCCTGTATTACTAATCTCTTTAGAACAGAGTTTAGGCTGGACCTTGTTTTTAGTTGTTTGGGGTATTGCAGGATTTGGATTGTTATTAAAACTTTTTTTTACAGGTAAGTTTGAAGTGTTTTCTACACTTTTATATTTAGTAATGGGCTGGCTTATTGTTTTCGATTTTTCTAACTTAGCAAAAGTGATAGGAGAAAATGGTGTGTATTTATTGTTTGCCGGAGGATTATTTTATACTGTGGGAATCATTTTCTACGCGATTGAAAAGATTCCTTATAACCACGTAATTTGGCATCTTTTTGTATTAGCAGGCGCCATCAGTCATTTTTTAATGATTTTTTTATATGTAATATAATGGTAATGGACGTTAATCGTCTTTTAAGATATCTGAGTAATCCTCGAAAAACGATTCGAATTTAGACATGTTTTCATTAAAAAACACCATAACCTCTTGCCAGGTGTTTTTATTATGAATAGATACTTTTTGATCTAACGGTACATAAATTCTTGAAATCTCCTTGCCGTTATCAAGTAAAAATTCTTCTTCAAAAATAGCTTCAGGTAAATAATCATCTCTTAAAATAGACTTTAAAGATTCTAATTTTTCCCAATGTTTAATTCTATTTTCTAAATCGTGTTCAACGTCTAAAGTCACAAAAGCCGATTTAGTATCGAAATGAAATTTAAAACTAAACCCTTTTATTTTGGTATCATAAAGTATCCATTTTCTTGGAAAAGACTTTCCAAAACTGGTCCAAAATAATTCTCTTAATTCTCTAGATTCTTCTTTGCTAAACATAAATTATATGGCATAAGCGGCTGCAACTCCCGCGAATATTGAAATGAGTTTGGTTAAATTAAATTTATGGTCCTCGTTACTTTCAAATAAAATGGTTGTCGAAATATGGAAAAATATCCCGATAACAAGGGCATTAATAAAATATATATAGTCTTCTACTAAACTTACATGGTTAGAAATAAACGTCCCAATAGGCGTCATTACAGCGAAAAATAAAAGGAAACCAAAGGTTTGAATCTTGCTATAATAAGACTGAATTAAAAACGTTGTAATTAAGGCCGCGATTGGGATTTTATGAATTAATACCCCATATACCATATCGTTGTGATGATGGATTGGAAAGCCTTCTAAAAAGCTATGAATACATAAACTAACAAATAATAACCAAGGAAATGTGGTGTCATGTTTATGTATGTGTACATGTCCGTGTTCTGCACCTTTAGAGAAGAATTCCAATATAATTTGTAACAAGATTCCAATCATAATAAACAGCCCGGTTTGTCGTGCTGGTAAATGATGATAGACCTCGGGAAGGAGCTCGAACAAAGTTAATGCTAATAAAAACGCACCACTAAACGACAGTAGCAACTTAGTGTTTATGATTTGCTTAGATTTACCCAAATAAGCTAAACCAACACCCAAGATTACGGCAACAAAAGGAAGTAGATACGAGTTCATTATTTAATAAGCATAACTAATCTATCTGATGTTTTAGCATCAAATTTCTGTAATTTATAATTTCCAAAAACTTCTAATAAGTGAACGCCTGCAGCTTCAAAAAGTGTTTCAAAATCTTTTAATGTAAAAGCTCTTACGCGTTCCTGATAGTTGTAATCTTCACCTTCAAAAGTAAAAGAGATGTCTTTAATAATATGGTTATCTTCAACATAGCGTTTTAAATGAAACGTAATGCCGTCTACAGTTTTAGTGTCTTCAGGAACCAAATTTGCAATAACATGGTCGGAATTCATAAAATCGATAACTCCAATGCCGTATTCGTTCAAATCACTTTTAATAGCTTTTATCGTGTTTAAATTATCTTCGTCTTTATCGAAATATCCAAAGCTGGTAAATAGATTAAAGACAGCATCAAAAGTTTCAGGAAATGGTTTACACATATCGTGAACTTCAAACTTTAAGGTGTCATTTTCAAATTGTTTGGCGTATTTAATACTATTTTCAGATAAATCTGCACCTGTAACATGATATCCTAAAGAATTTAAATACACAGAGTGACGTCCTTTTCCACATGCTAAATCGAGAATTTTACCTTGCTCTTCAATATTTAAATATTGTGTAAGATTATCCATGAATATTTGCGCTTCACGGTCGTCTCTATTTTTGTATAATATGTGGTAAAAAGGGCTGTCAAACCACGATACATACCAAGTTGTTTTATCTTTTATCATTTCTAAACTATGTAGGGTGCAAAAATACTGTATTTTTGTAATCTATTTAAAGTAAATAATGGAGAATAATTTTAAAATGGTTGCCAAGACCTTATTTGGCTTTGAAGAATTATTAGCAAAAGAATTAACTCAGTTAGGCGCACTTGATGTTGAAATGGGTGTAAGAAACGTGAGTTTTGTTGGGGATAAAGGCTTTATGTACAAAGCTAATTTAGGGTTAAGAACAGCTATAAAGATATTAAAACCTATACGAAGCTTTCGAGTAGTTACCGAGCAAGATATTTACGATAATGTCTATAAAATGCAATGGGAAGACTATCTAAAACCAACAGGGACACTAGCTATAGATGCCACAGTTAACTCTGATGTGTTTACGCATTCATTATATATTGCACAGAAAACTAAAGATGCCATAGTTGATAAATTTAGAAATACTACGGGTACAAGGCCTAATGTAGACTTGAAATTTCCAGATTTAAAGGTTAATATCCATATTGATAGACAAAAATGCACCATTTCTTTAGATAGTTCTGGGGATTCTTTACATAAACGTGGTTACAAAACGGCTACTAACATTGCACCTATAAACGAGGTTTTAGCAGCTGGATTAATTATGCATTCTGGTTGGGACGGACAAAGTGATTTTATGGATCCGATGTGTGGTTCTGGAACTATTTTAGTTGAAGCCGCAATGATTGCATGTAATATTCCGCCAAATTTAATGCGTAAGGAATTTGCTTTTGAGCGTTGGGAAGATTGGGATGTTGAGTTGTTTGAAAAGATAGAAACGTCGTTGTTATCTAAAACGCGTGATTTCCATCATAAAATAATGGGTTACGATAAATCACCTTCGGCTGTGACTAAAGCTTTAGAAAATGTGAAAAATGCACATTTAGAAGAATTTGTTTCTGTAAAGCATGAAGATTTCTTTAAAACTAGAAAATCTGGAAGTGAGAAATTACACATGTTATTTAATCCGCCTTATGGTGAACGATTAAATATTGAAATGGAAGAATTTTACGGAAGTATAGGGGATACGTTAAAGCAGAATTATCCTGGAACAGATGCTTGGTTAATTACATCTAACTTAGAAGCATTAAAGTGTGTGGGATTAAGACCATCAAGAAAAATAAAACTTTTTAATGCCAAATTAGAGTCACGTTTTGTAAAATATGTGATGTATGAAGGTAGTAAGAAAGCAAAAAAGCAAGTGTAAAACACTTGCTTTTTTTTATCAAAATTGAAAATACAATTATTTAAATGGTTTAAATTTAAATTTTTGACCTCCAACAGAAGCATCTGCCATTAATCCACCTTTAGTTTGTGTAAATACGGCTACACCTTCAGAATATTTTGCGTTAAAAGATTCTCCAGACTTGATTGCCGTTGCTGAAGCACCAGCATCAAACTTAAATTTACCTTTTTTAAATTCGTCTAATTCGGTATTGGTTTCAAAGAAAATAACTTCAATAATAGCTTCTCCTCCAGCTTGAAGTCCGATATTTATTTTTTTAAGACTCGCCATTCCTACCTTAGCACCACCTTTTTCGTAAACGACTCCATTACCAGAAGCACCACCAACAATAAATCCACCTTTACCTACATTAGGAAAAATAACGTATCCGGCAGCTTTATTAAAGAAATCTTTTAATGCTTCGTTACCATCCAATAAGGTTTGTTTGGCCATTTCTGCATCTTTAATAATTTCCTGATCCTTATCACTTTGTGCGCTTACAGTACATGCCATAAGCCCAATAGTGAATACCATTACTAATTTTTTTAAGTTGTTCATGATTTAATTCTTTTAGATTGTTTTTATAATTAATTGTACTTGAAAGTTAAGTATAATTTAATTACGTTTTTTGTGCAATCCACTGTTGTTTTAACTCGTATACAAAAAGTGTTGTAAGTTAAGTGATTGTAAAACAGTCTATTTGTCTTTTTTGTAAAGCGGAATTAAATACGAAATAGAGTAGCCGTACCCAAAGCCAAGTCCGATGCTATCATAAGTTTTATAAAATCCAGGGATATAGAGATTCTCGAAATTATCAGGTTCACTTTGTGCCAGTAATCCTTTAAATTCTATATGAGCTCCTAAATATAAATTGTTAGCGACTTCTACTTTAAGTCCTACAATTAGTTCTGCCCACAAGGCGTTTAACCCGTCGTAATCTTTAATATCTGTCGATGAAAATTGTGGTGTCCAATATTGATTTTCAGAATAAATAGAGTAACTATTCAGGGTCTGACTAAATGTACTTGCACCAATTCTAAATCCGCCATAAATCATGTTTTCCATGTCTAACCAATTACGGTAGGCATTATAATCTACTCCGACTTTAAAATAAGATCCTTTAGTTGTTGCATTATAAAAATCGTTGTACTCGGTGATGTTTTCTGCACCAAATTCTCCAGCGACGTAAATAAATTTAGTTAATCTATAATCTCCAACCACTTCAAAACCTTCATAATCATCTTCCAGAGCAGTTCGTAATAACTTACTTAATTCGATACCCACACGTAAACCGTATTTTTCTTTAATTGCAGTAGAATCTTGAACTACAGCTACTATGGTATCTGAAGTTGAAACTAAAGGCATTTCTGTTTGAGCGAAAAGCGTTCCACTAAAACAAAGTGATATAAAAAGTGTTTTAATGATATAATTTAAATTGTACTTCATTTTCATCCTCTACAGATTGGTTATCGTTTACTGAGCGTATTAATTCAATCCAATTTTCGTCGTCTTCCACTAGATTTATACTCACATTTCTATATACTGTTTTGTACCCACAGGCACGAGACACATAAACTTCTTCCATGTCGTATGTTATGGTAATAACATCTTCATTACCTGTTATGGTATCGTCAGAATCATCATCTGGTGTATCGTTATCATCATAAACATATTCTTTATATAAAGAATACTGAGTAACGTTTTCTGTGGTTTTTAAAGGCACCGCAATAGAATCGGTAGCTACAACATCGTAACCAGGGAGTACATCGTCGTTGCCAATACCTTGAACTCTTAAATTAGTTACGCTATTTAAAACATCGATATTAGGATTTGTTACGTCGTAAAACCGAATAATTAAACTTGGCGTTGTGGGCGTGTCGTTAGAGCAAATATCGTCTTTTTCACACCCAAAGAAACTCAGTGCGACTAAAAGAATAATGACAAATGAATATTTCATAAATGATCTATCTTTTTTCTAAAAGTACTATGTTTTCTACGTGATGTGTTTGTGGGAACA
Source organism: Formosa sp. F44 (assembly GCF_056238645.1). The sequence continues at coordinate 998,940 of NZ_JBWDLJ010000001.1, read as the reverse complement.
TATCTACAGCTTGTATTCTAGTTACCTTATAAACGGCATCCATTAACGCTAAATCTCTAGCTTGGGTTGCGCTATTACAACTTACGTATACAATTTTTTCTGGCGATACATTTAATAACATTTGCACCACATCTTTATGCATTCCATCACGTGGCGGATCTGTTATTATAACATCTGGGTGCCCATGAGTTTTGATAAATTGGTCATTGAATACATTTTTCATATCACCAACATAAAAATCTACATTATCTATTTTATTAGCCTTTGCATTTTCTTTAGCCGCCATAATAGCATCTGGTACAGCTTCTACACCAACTACTTTTTTAGCATTTTTAGCAATAAATTGAGCTATTGTACCTGTACCGGTATACAAATCGTAAACCAATTCTTCTCCTGTTAATCCTGCGAAATCCCGAGTTAATTTATATAATTCGAACGCTTGATCGGAGTTGGTTTGGTAGAATGATTTAGCATTAATCTTAAACTTTAAGCCCTCCATTTCTTCGAAGATATGGTCACGACCATTAAAGCATATAATGTCCTGATCGTAAATGGTATCGTTCGCTTTTGTATTAATTACATAAAGTAAAGACGTGATTTCCGGGAATGTTTCAGCAAGGTAATTTAGTAATAATTCACGCTTTTCTTTGTCTTCTTTAAAGAATTGAATTAACACCATTAATTCTCCTGTAGATGCAGTACGTATCATTAAGGTACGTAACAATCCTGTTTGATTTCTAGTATTAAAGAATTCTAAATCATTTTCTACAGCGAAAGCACGTACTGAATTTCGAATAGCATTAGAAGGATCTGCTTGTAAATGACACTTATTAATATCTAAAATCTTATCCCACATTCCTGGAATATGAAATCCTAATGCATTTTTATCTTCTAAATTTATATCCGACTGAATTTCTTCTAACGTTAACCAACGGCTATCACTAAATGAAAATTCCATTTTGTTTCTGTAAAAATACTGTTCGGCCGATCCTAGAATAGGAGTCACCTCAGGCAATTCAATATGACCTAAACGGCGTAAGTTGTTTTCAGTTTCTTTCTGTTTGTAATGCAATTGCCATTTATAATCCATGTCTTGCCATTTACAACCACCACAAACGCCAAAATGTTCGCATTCTGGTGTGGTGCGTTTATCAGACAATTTATGATAAACGGTTGCTTTACCTTCATAATAAGCCTTACGCTTTTTATAGGTTTGAATATCTACGACATCGCCAGGTACTGCATTTGGCAAGAATATAACTGCTCCTTCTGGAGATTTTGCGATGGTTTTCCCTTTTGCTCCTGCATCAAGGACTTCTATATTTGTAAAAACTTGTTTTCTATTTCTTCTAGACATGGGGCAAAAATAAGGTGTTTTTAGCTTTTGTTTTGTATGTCTTCACATATTTTTTAGAAAAGGAATAAGATTTAAAATGAATATAATCTAGATTGATTTTAAAAATCTAACTATTTATTTCAATCCGCTTTTAATATTTAGTAATTTGCAAACAGTTTTATGGATGATTTCTCTCCATCTCAAAATTCATATATAATTAGAGACAAGGTAGGAATAGCTAAGTATCAATTTAAAATATATTAAAATGGCTGTTTTAAACCCATTAACTTCACAACAAGCAATAGACCTAGAAAATAAATATGGTGCACACAATTACCATCCACTTCCTGTGGTTTTAACTAAGGGAGAAGGTGTTTTTGTTTGGGATGTTGAAGGAAAAAAATATTACGACTTTTTATCTGCTTATTCTGCAGTAAACCAGGGACATTGTCATCCCAAAATTGTTGGAGCTATGATGGAGCAAGCACAACAATTAACATTAACGTCTCGCGCATTCCACAACGACATGTTGGGGAAATACGAAAAATTTGCATGCGAATATTTTGGTTTCGAAAAACTACTACCAATGAACACAGGAGCGGAAGCCGTAGAAACAGCGCTTAAATTGTGTAGAAAGTGGGCATACGAAGTTAAAGGTGTTGAAGAAAATGAAGCAGAAATAATTGTGTGTGAAAATAACTTTCACGGACGTACAACTACTATCATCTCGTTTTCTAATGATCCTATAGCTCGTAATAATTTTGGTCCATTTACCAATGGATTTATAAAAATTGAATACGACAATTTAAAGGAGTTAGAAGCTGCTTTAAAAAACAATCCCAATGTTGCAGGTTTCTTAGTAGAACCTATTCAAGGAGAAGCGGGAGTTTACGTGCCAAGCGAAGGTTATTTATCGAAAGCTAAGGCGTTGTGCGAAAAATACAATGTATTATTTATTGCAGACGAAGTGCAAACTGGTATTGCCCGAACTGGACAATTGTTAGCCGTAAATCATGAAAATGTAAAACCAGATTTATTAATCTTAGGTAAAGCATTAAGTGGAGGAGCGTATCCTGTAAGTGCTGTTCTAGCAGATAATGCCGTTATGGATGTTATTAAACCAGGAAACCACGGTAGTACCTTTGGAGGGAATCCAATTGCGGCAGCTGTTGCTATTGCCGCTTTAAATGTTGTAAAAGACGAAAATTTAGCTGAAAATGCTGAAACTTTGGGAAAACTTTTTAGAAGTGAATTAGATAAATATATAGAGACAAGTTCTATTGCCAATTTAGTAAGAGGAAAAGGATTATTAAATGCTATTGTAATAGATGAAGATGAAGACAGTGATACTGCTTGGAATATTTGTTTAGCACTTCGTGATAACGGTTTATTAGCAAAACCAACACATGGAAACATTATCCGATTTGCTCCACCTTTGGTAATAAATGAAGAACAATTGTTAGATTGTGTGTCTATTATTATAAAGACGTTGAAGCAATTTGAGAAATAATTCTTTTTGAGACATAAAATCAAAAAAGCGATTCTTTAAATAAAAGAATCGCTTTTTTTTATGTCTAGAACTTTTAGTTTTTTTCGATTATTTAAACCTCATACCGATTCTCATTCATAATGTCTTGAATTTGCTCAATTACTATTTCCCAATCTGCTGTAGAGACGGCGTAAATGGTATATAACAAATTTAAGGCGCATATAATTAAAATAATTAATGCTACCGTTTTGGCGTCACTCATACCTTTTACGTTGTCGTAATTCTCAGGATAAAGTGCAACTTCTTTTAATTTGGTGTGTGCCAAGTAAAATGCGATTCCAGCAGGGATAACACCTAAACCACCAAAGCAACAGCATAAAAGACCTAATCCGGCAAGTACATATATTGCTGTGGTTTTTAAATAAATTCTTTCCATAGTATTAATTAAGGTTAGTAGTTGATAGTTTTATAAAATAACTGGTTATAATAATAACAATATTAATAATAAATAGCCATTTTTTTATAGCTTCTTGATGCTTAAAAGTTCTAAAAATATTAACCATTATAAATACAGCTAAAATTATTAGCGTATAAATGGCTGGATACATTTTAAACGCTTCTATTAATTCACCATTAAAAATTAAGGATATAGAACGTTGTAGTCCGCAACCCAAGCAGTCGTAGCCAAATAGTTTTTTAGTAAGACATGGTAACATGTAATCTTCTATAGAAGACATATAGGTTTAATTTTTGCTTTGCAAATATAGTATTATGCATTTTATACGTAAGAAAATGAAACTACTTTATTAAAAATTGTAATTTTGATTTTTAATTCGAAATTCAAATTATGAAAACGTCTCAATCATTAAATTATATCTTAGTTGTTTTCGGAATTCTTGTGGCTATGTATGCCAAAGTAGACGATTCCGAAAATACGTATCTCTTAATTTTAGGTATATGCAGTTTGTTATATGGCGCATTTAAAATATCGCAAACCATACCGAGTAAGACAGAAAAGGAAGACGAAATTAATACAGAAGATGAATAATATGAGCTTTAAGAAAGGAGATACCATCTCGGTTTTAGATGAAGATATATCTGGCACAGTTTTAAAAGCTGAAGGCACTACAATTTCTGTGGAAACTGAGGATGGATTTGTTTTAAATTTTGAAGCTCACGAACTTATTAAAATTAAATCGGAAAAAGAATTGGAATCCGATTTGTTATTTAACAACCCTACGTCTTATGTCATTTCAGAAAAGGAAGAATATAAGCCTAGAAAATCTGTGCGTGTGAAACCTAAAGAGCGTTTTGAACCCACGATGGAAGTCGATTTACACATTCATAATCTCACCAAATCGACACGAAATATGGGGAACTACGATATGCTGACATTACAATTGGATACAGCGAAACATAAGTTAGAGTTCGCTATGAAAAATAGAATTCAAAAGGTCGTGTTTATTCATGGCGTAGGAGAAGGGGTGTTAAAAATGGAATTAGAATACCTATTTAATCATTATGATAACTTGAAGTATTACGATGCTAATTATCAAAAATATGGTGTTGGCGCTACCGAAGTTTATATTTTTCAGAATGTAAAATAATTATACTTCCTTAAATTAATATATAATGGTTACACAAAGGTTAGTTTCTAACTTTGATACAATTTTCAGAGCAAAAGCATATTTTTTTCTTAAAAAGTCAATTTGGAAATATTTATTATTTACACTTATTATGGGATATGCTCTGCCTATAAACGAGCTAAGTCCTATAAGTTCTGGTCTAATATATTTTGTTGCTGTTATGATTTTACTTTGGCCCTTGCAATATTTAAGTGCTAAACGCTTTAGTAAGTTAATTAATTTTGATGCTATAGTAGAGTTTAATGAACAGGAAATTAAGCTAAATCATAATAATAGTAACACTGTTGAAGTTAAGGATTGGAATTGGGTAAGAGTTATAGAAATAAAAAAAGAACGCATTTGGTTAACATTAAACGAAGCTAGACCTTTTGCTATTTCGATACCCAAATCAAAATTATCTCAATCTGAAATCGAGTTTTTTAAATCTAAAAAATAAAAATACAGCCTTTAATTTTTGAAGCAGTTGCGTAAATATTTTCTGTTTCAGTTGATTGTTTCCTTAAATTAAATAAAAAAAGCGACCATATTTTAAAACATGGTCGCTTCTTCTTATAAGATAATTTTATTTATTCTTTAATCTCTTTTACGCTGTCATCAGACACACAACTAAATAAGCATTTCTGTTTTATGAGGTTAGAAACCCCTTCAGGTAACATGGTTTCCCATCCTGGTTCGTTATTCGCAATCATTCGTAACACCTCTCTAGAAAACACAGAAAGGATGGTTTGGTCGTAATCTGCAATATCTACCACTTTACCGTTGTATTTAAAGAATTTGTACAATTCTTTCATACGTGGGTGAACTTTTAAGTTTTCACTATCTGTTAAGTGTCCGTTCTCATCCGTCATCGGATACAGATAAACACGAAGATCTTTAAAGAATAATTTTCCGAAAGCTTCCAGGATACCACCACTTAAATGGCGGTAATATTTTTCATCGAATATATCGACTAAATTATTTACTCCCATAGCTAGTCCCATACGGTTCTTAGTATACTGAGAGAAGTATTCTACTAATTTATAATACTCTTGAAAATTAGATATTAATACCGTTTGCCCTAAAGAACATAACAATTTTGCTCGATCTAAGAAATCTTGTTCGTCAATTTCACCTTCGGCACGTAAATTAGATAAGGTAATTTCAAAAATAACCTGGGTGTTATTCTCATCCACCTTATTCTCTTTAATAAACATTTCGTACGACTTATGATACATGTCCATGTTCACTTTCGTTACTGGTCTATAACTACCACGAAGTGCCAAAATGTTTTTCTTATAAAGAATACGAGCAGGTAAAACGTTATTTCCAGCCGGATCAAACATAACAGCATCCGTCATGCCATTTTTTACCAATTGCAAACTCATTAAACGATTGTCTACATTTTCAAAAATGGGTCCAGAGAAATTAATAGTATCAATTTCAATCTGATCTTTATCTAAGTGATCGTATAAATAACGCAGTAATTTTTTAGGCTCATTATATTTATAGAATGCGCCATAAATTAGGTTTGTTCCTAAAACACCAAGGGTTTCTTGTTGCAGTCTGGCATCCGATTCTTTAAATCGAAGGTGCAATGAAATTTGGTTGTATTCTTGGTCTGGTTCTACTTGATATCGTATACCCACCCAACCGTGGCCTTTAAATTGTTTTGCAAAATCGATTGTTGTTACCGTATTCGCAAACGAAAAGAACATTTTATTAGGATGCTTATCTCTAGTAATTCGTTCTTCAATTAAACGAATTTCATGATCCAGCATTTTCATTAAACGCGCCTCGGTTACATATCTACCATCTTTTTCAACTCCATAAACAGCATCACTAAACGACTTATCGTAAGCAGACATGGCTTTTGCTATAGTTCCTGAAGCACCACCAGCCCTAAAGAAATGACGAACGGTTTCTTGTCCTGCACCAATCTCAGCAAACGTACCATAAATATTTTCGTTTAAATTAATTCGAAGTGCTTTCGTTTTTAGTGAAGGTATGTCATTAACTTTTCTGTCTCCTTTTAGGGTGATTTCCATGTTTAAATGTAGATTTGTATGTGTTTAACAAAGATATCAAAATAGCCTACTTAACAAAAAAATAACCATATTTTTGTACTAAATTTTTACACTTTTGAAAATCACTTTTTTAGGTACCGGAACATCGCAGGGCATCCCAATAATAGGGAGCAAACATCCTGTTTGCTTAAGTGAAGACCCTCGAGATAAACGACTTCGCGTCTCTGTTTTAATCGAATGGGATAATTATTGTTATGTTGTAGATTGTGGCCCCGATTTTAGGCAACAAATGTTAAGTAACGCTGTCGAAAAAATAGACGGTATTTTATTTACCCACGAACACTCAGATCACACCGCGGGCTTAGACGATATTCGTCCGTTTTTCTTTCGTCAAGGAGATATAGACCTGTATGCTCACCAACGGGTTTTTAAGGAATTAAAAAAACGTTTTGATTATATTTTCACTACAGAAAACAAATATCCTGGCGCACCTAGCGTAGATGCTCATGTAATTACAAACACACCTTTTAATATTGGTAATATAGAGGTGGTTCCTATAAACGGGCAACATTTTAAGTTACAAGTATTCGGATTCAGGTTTCAGGATTTTGCTTATTTAACAGATATGAAAACGGTAGAAGAAGAAGAAATTGAGAAGTTAAAAGGGGTTAAAGTTTTAGTTATTAACGCCCTTAGAAAAGAACCACATATCTCACATTTTAATTTAGATGAAGCATTAGACTTTATTAATAAAGTAAAACCCGAACGCGCATATTTAACTCATATTAGTCATTTGTTGGGCTTTCACGAAACCGTTCAAAACGAATTACCAAACAACGTATTTTTAGCATACGATAATCTCCAAATTACAATATAATGAAGCAAAAAATATTCATGTACCTGTTTATATTTTCAGTACTTCTAATTTTATTTCAATATGTAAATTCGAAAAATGTATTCGAGGATGACATACGAACTATCGAAAAAAGTAAAGCTAGGGTTGAAATGTTGACCGATTCTATAGCGGTTTTAAACGATAAGAATTTAGATTTATCCTATTTTAATATCGAACACAATGAAGATGCCTATACCTATTTTGAAAATAAAGGTTTAGATGTCCCTGCCTTAATTCCTTTTATTAAAGACGAAATTTACAAGCAAAACGTAAAAGGAGGAAATCCTTTAATTCCGTATGCAGCCAATGAAGGCAAGTCGATGCTGATAAATTCTATTAAAATTCTTAATCATAAATGGATTATCACAGATTTTTCCGACGGTGTTTTTTGGGGAGAACTACTTATTAAATACGAAGTCATTAATCAGAACGACGTAAATTTTGAAGTTATAGATTCTTTATTGTATCCGCTTCAGTAATACATTACAACGTTTTATAACAAATCTAAAAGTGTCTTGAACGTCATATGGCTTATGATTTTCAAGACACTTTTAATTTTAAACTATCTAATGCTTATATTTTGGACTAGTCTCAATAAATATTATTAGGTAGATTATGATTTTCCTTTGTTCAAGGATTTATAATAATCATAGAAAAAAGCAAAAGTTATAGTAGACCAAATTAGTCTATAAAGCCAAATATTTAATTCGAAAGTTAACATTCTACCCGTTGTGGCAGAGCTAAAAAAGCTATAAACAACTTGTATTAAAGCTATAATACCTAAAACTAAAGAGAATGTTTTGTTTTTCATAGTTATATTTATAATTTACAATTTCTATTTTAGTGCTTAAATTAATTTAGATAACCATTGCTTTAAGTCATAGAAATTTTGTGGCGCTACACCATGTCCAACGGGATATTCTTTATAGTCGTGTTTAACCTCTAAGTCTTCTAATATTCCAGGCGTTTTTCTGGCCCAATCGACAGGAATCACTTGATCTACACTTCCGTGAGAGCAGAAAAAATTTAAATGTTTGTAATCTTCAGAATTATGGTTTTTAGGAATAATTTCTAAATTAATATAACCGCTTAAAGCAATAATATTGTTTACTTTTTCAGGATAAGTTAATGCCACGGCATAACTTAATATACTACCTTGACTAAATCCTAAAAGTGTAACATTATCATTATTCACTGGATAACTATCTACAGCTTCATCTATAAATTTTGAAATTAAATCTCTAGAAGTTCGGGCTTGGTCGTCGTCGCTCCATTTGCCATTTACTTCATCAAAATTAATAGCGTACCAAGCATTTCCGTAAGGTTGCATGGCGAAAGGCGCACGTACCGAAATTATAAAAAGTTCTTCCGGTAATTCTGATGCAAACGAAAACAAATCGTTTTCGTCGCTTCCATAACCGTGAAACATGATTAAAAGTGGTGCGTTTTCCCTTAATGTTGAAGGTCTTGTAATATGATATAAACTAAGGTCTTTCATTTATCTAACGTTTTTAAACCATTCTTGAAAATGTTCTCCTACATAGGGAACCAATTTAGCTTCTCCTTTAATCGCATGAAAAAAGGCATAAAACCAACAAAACGCGGTAGCTATCCAACATAATGTACCAACCCAGCTGTTTAGGTATTCTTCAATTAAATTAGATACTAATAACATGATTAGTAATCCTAACATTTGTCTGATATGAAAAGACGTAAACGGATTACGTTTTTCAAGATTCATTATTACGGCTATAATTAATCCGATAAAAGTTAAATAACATACAATAGCTAAAGTCTTACCTTCATTTACAGTCTGGTTTATCATTATTTTTGATTTAAAATAAGTTGATTATTATTAAGAATTCCGTAGGCTTTTCCTTTCAATTTGGCACCTTCGAAAATGGCATTTTTAGATTTTGAGAGTATATGCTCTTTACCAAATGTATATTTAAGGTCTGGATTAAATAACGTTATGTTGGCAGAATTTCCAATAGCTATAGGAGTGCCATCTGTACTAAAACGTTGTTTTCCTTTAGTTAAAATATCGACTGTTTTCTTTAACGAAAAGATAGTTTGCAAGGCACCAAAAGCGCTTTCCAATCCAATAGTTCCATAAGCCGCATAATCGAATTCTACTTTCTTTTCTTCGATGTTAAATGGGTTATGATCGCTAGTAACCATATCAATAGTGCCATCTTTTACACCTTCAATTAACGCATCTATATCACTCTGAATACGGAGTGGTGGTAACACTTTAAAATGGGTGTTGAAATCGTTTAATGCACTATCGTCAAAAAATAAATTATGAATGGCCACACTACAACTTATATCTAGTTTTTTAGCTTTCGCTTCACGAATAAGTGCTACTGACTTTGCTGTAGATATGGTAGGAATATGAAGTTTACCGCCAGTATATTCCAATAAAAATAAATCCCGAGCAATTTGTAATTCTTCGGCGATAGAAGGAATCCCTTTTAAGCCTAAAGATGTACTAGTTACATGTTCATTCATTACACCTTTTCCTGCAATTTTATTGTCTTGCGGAAACGAACATACCAATCCGTTAAAATTACTAGCATACTGCAAAGCAATTTTCATAAGATTAGCATTAGTAATGGGTTTCATATAATCGTAATACGCTACGGCTCCAGCATTTTTCATGTCGTATAACTCGGCTAAATCTACACCTTCACTTTCTCGAGTTAATGCTCCTATAGGCAATAATGTTACAGCGTTGTTGTTAGATTTGCTAGTTACAAAAACAATATCACTATTGGTATCTATTACGGGATGGCTATTTGCATTCATGGCCACTGTTGAAAAACCAGAATATGCTGCTGTTTTTAATCCGTTTGCTATAGTATCACGCTGTTCTAAGCCCGGTTCTCCAAAACTTACACTGCTATCAAACCAACCTTGAGAGACATGAAGATTATCTAGTGAGATTTCGTTGTAGTTTTTAGGGTTTTCTAAAGATTTTCCAATGTTGGAAATACTGCCTTTTTCTACTAAAATATCTAGAGTTTGGTTATGAAACTCACTTTTAGTATCAATTATAGTAGCAGATTTTATAATTACGTTCATTTAAAAAATTTTAAGATGAGCATTTCAATAATCAAAAAGGCTAGTGCAAAAATAGTAAACCATTTCCATAGCTCATTAATTTTTGTATTACTTTTTAAAGTGTCGAAAAGGCTCGGTATAGAATCACTGATAGTTACATTTTTAAGTGTTGAAAGCTCCTGATATGCTAAATTGCTTTCGTCGCGATTGTAGTTAAAACTGATATTTTTTATGGTGTTTAATTTGTTTTCTATATTAAATATTCCTGCAGATTCAGGTCGCTCTTTTGTAATTACACTCACTTTATTATTAAAATAGTGTTGTCGCGGAATAAACTGTTCTTGCTCATTTCTTATTGAAATAATATCGTCTTGATGTAATGACACATCCACATCAAAGCTGTTTTGAGTTCCGATAGTGTAGTACAGTTTTGGATGCTGTAAACTGCTCACTGCCATTTTATAAAACGAAGGCACAATGAGTGCCCAACTTTTAAAATTGGAGGCTTCAGCATTTATTGGAGATGTAAATAGAAAGACATTCGAGAATTGTGATAAAAATGGTTTGCTGTCTTCAAAACTTAAAGCAATACTTCCTGTATTCTGACTGAGATTAAAATATTGATTCACTTTAGGGTATTGAAAATTTTTAACTTGTTTTTCAAAGACATCACTCTTGTAAATAGGGTGAGCATAATTTATGGTAGTTATTCGCTTTTCAGATTTTATTAGCGATTCAAACTTAGCATTGTAGTTATTAAGTAATGTATTGTAAGCGTTTATATTAGATTGTTCTGAAGGAATTATAATTAAATTTCCGCCTTGATCTGTAAACGATTTCAGACTATTTATAAGATTTGCCGGTATATCTTTGAGCTCATTTAAAACAATGGTATTTTGATTTTCAATGAGGTTATAATCTAATTGATTTGCAGAAACCGAAGTGAATTTAAATTCGTCTTCAGAATAAATTTTACTCAAATACTGGTCATCGCCCTCAGATATGCTTAAAACGCTAACTTTAGATGGTGTATTAATATTAAAGTATAAGGTGTTGTCAAATTGCAGTCCCGTATCTTCAATACTAAAGGTTCCGTTTATTATGTCTTTACTTGGCACGGTAAACTGGACCTTGGCTTGTTCGGTAAAAGTCACTGCCGACTTAGCTATTAATTTGTCGTTGTTATGTAATGCGATAGATAAATTCTCTACAGGAACTCCAAAGTTTTTTAAAGTTAATGTGAGTTCTGTTTGCGACGGACTATTTTTAGAGATAAACACGCTGTCTAAAGCGATGTTATTTGTATTTGCCGGTTTTAATTGTACTAAATTAACCTGAGTTGTAGAATCAGCCTCAGCAGTAAAAGGTTCTTTCATTTGCTGAAAATCTGATATAAATATAAGTTGTTTATGCTGAGTTGAAGTGGCGTTGAATAAGGACTTACTTTTTAAAAGTGCGGCCTTATAAGATAACGGATTGGACGCATAAGGTAATTGTAATAATTCCTTTTTTAAGGCTTTTATAGAGGTGTTCTTAAACACTGCATTATGCGTTACTAAAGTCAAAGTTTTGTCAAAATCGGCTTCAGAAATTAAATCTTGTACGGCGCGTTTTAATAAATCACCTTGAGGTCCTTTTTGTTGTAAACTAAAGGAATTATCTAAGAATATAACTGTGTCTTTAGCGGTTTGAACACTGTTTTTATTCGCTGTAAAGGGTTGCGCAAAGGCAAGAATTATGCAGGCTAAAAGTAATAAACGAGTAAGTAAAGTGAGCCACTTTTTAATTTGAGAACTTTTTCGGGTTTGTTGCGAAACTGTTTTTAAAATGGCAACATTGGTAAAGGCTTCTTTTTTAAAGCGTCGGAGCTGAAATAAATGAATAATAATAGGAATAAGTAATAAAAATAGAGCGTAAAGAAGTTCTGGGTGTTTAAACTGCATTCCTAAAATATGTTTGTCAAAGATAATAATTGCATGCAGAATTAATAAGAATATTTTAAAATTCAATCAAAAAATTAGTTTTGACTAGATTTATCCCAATTTCTTTTAACAAAACGTTATATTCATTTTTTTGTAACAGATTGTACCTTTGATATACATATAGAAAACCAAACAACAATTCATGAAAAATCAATTTTTGGCCTTAGCAATTTCAAGTGTAGTACTTGTAGGTTGTGGCTCTACTAAAAAAGTCTCAAAAGACGATTCGGCCCTAAAAACACCGATTGCTACGTCTATTAATTTAACAAAAGTTGTAAACGATAAAGCCCCAGTGGTTGTAAATCCTGGACGTTTTGCTCAGGATACAGTAATTTACAGATTGCCTCGTGTAGTACAAGGAACTTATTCTATAAGTGATTTCGGAAAGTACATAGACGATTTTAAAGCTTATGATTATAAAGGCGTAGAAATCCCTACAAGTAAATTAGATGTTAATTCTTGGTCTATAGCAAATGCCTCTAATTTAGATTATATTACATATTACGTAAATGATACCTTCGATATTGAAGAAGAAGGTGGAATAGGAGGAGAGCAACCCTTTTCTCCAGCGGGAACCAACATCGAACCAGATAATTACGTGCTTAATTTACATGGATTTATAGGATATTTCGATTCTTTAAAAAATAACCAATATACCTTAGATGTTACTGCTCCAGCATCGTTTAAACGTACTTCTGCTCTAGAAAAAGTTAAAGATACGTCTAGTGAAGATGGTAAAGTAATCACGACAAGTTACGCAGCACCTAGATATTTTGATATTACGGATAATCCAATGATGTATGGCGATTTGGATGTTGAAGAATTTCAGGTAGGTGACATTAAAATTGTATTAAGTGTATACTCGCCAACAAAAGCGCATAATGCGAAAAGGTTGCGTGAGACCATGGAAAAAATGATGCAAGCTCAGAAAGCATTTTTAGGCGATATTAATTCTACTCCACGTTACGATATCTATTTATATTTAGCAGGTGAAGGCGAAGGACAACCAAAAGGTTTTGGTGCCTTAGAACATAATACATCTACTGTGGTTGTATTACAAGAATCGGAATCTGAAGAGTCTTTAGACGAAAGCATGATTGATGTGGTGTCTCACGAATTTTTTCATATTGTAACCCCTTTAAGCGTGCATTCTGAAGATGTGCATTATTTCGATTATAACAATCCAACGTTCTCTAAACACCTTTGGATGTACGAAGGAATCACAGAATACTTTGCCACTTTATTTCAAGTACAGGAAGGTCTAGTCGATGAGTCTAAGTTTTATTCTACTATAGTAGACAAAATTAGTATGTCGTTACGTATGGACGATACTATGAGTTTTACTAAAATGAGTGAAAATGTTATTGATGAGCCATATGCTACTAACTATTATAATGTATACCAAAAAGGAGCATTAATAGGTATGTGTCTTGATATAATAATGAGAGAAGAAAGCGACGGACAACGAAGTGTATTATCTTTAATGAAAGAATTATCTCTTAAATACGGAAGCAATAAGCCGTTTGACGATGATACCATTATAGACGAAATTGTTGAAATGACATATCCTGAAGTGGGCGAATTCTTAGAAACACATGTTGTAGGAACTACACCAATAGATTATAACGTATATTTTAATAAAGTGGGATTAATTGAAGCTGAAGCTAAAGTTGAAACAAATATTTTATTAAATAATGGGAACTTAATTTTAGGTGGAGATCCTGTTAAACGTGTAATCTTTTTTAACGATTTAGTAGCAGATAACAGTTTTTGGAAAGATAATGGTGTGTTACCAAACGATGTTATTAAACGTGTAAATGGTGAAGAAATGACCATATTAAACGCGAATGAAATGCTACAGAAGTTAATATCGATACAACCTGGTCAGGATATCGAAGTAATTTTAGATCGCGAAGGAAAAGAAATTATTGTGAAAACGAAATTAACAAAGACATATACAACAGGAACTGTATTACAACCTAATCCTGATGCAACTGCAAAACAAAAGGAATTACGTAAAGCATGGTTAAAAAGCTAAGCGTATTTTATATTAGTATAAGAAAGGTTCATAGCATTCGTGTTATGAACCTTTTTTTTATTCCGGTAAGGCGATGTCTTTTATCCAAATACAATACCAAACAACAGTTTATTTTCTAGGATGATATTTCTCAACAACATCACTTAAATGCTTTTTATCAAGATGCACATAAATTTCTGTCGTAGTAATACTTTCGTGTCCTAATAATAACTGAATAGATCTTAAGTCGGCATTATTTTGTAATAAATGTGTGGCAAACGAATGTCTGAAGGTGTGAGGCGATATTTTCTTATTCAAATCAATTTTTACCGCTAATTGTTTTATAATCGTAAAAATCATGGCCCGTGTGAGTTGTTTACCTCGGCGGTTTAAAAACACAGTATCTTCATGTCCTGCTTGTATGTTTAAATGCGGACGTATTTGCTCCAAATAAATGGTAATATACTTTATGGTAGATGGTACAATAGGTACAAAACGTTGTTTATCGCCTTTACCAGTAACGTTTATAAAACCTTCATCGAAATATAAATCAGATATTTTAAGATGTGTTAATTCGCTTACACGCAAACCGCAACTGTAAAGGGTTTCTAGCATGGCTCGGTTGCGCTCTCCTTCGTTAGTCGATAAATCTATAGCAGATATTAAACGATCGATATCGTCTTCACTTAAAGTATCCGGCAGTTTTCGTCCAATTTTAGGAGATTCAATTAATTCCAAAGGATTGTCAGGACGGTAATCTTCAAAAATAAGGTAGTCGAAAAAGCTTCGTAATCCCGAAATTAATCGGGCTTGAGATCGTGCATTTAATGATTTAGCCGATTCGTAAATAAATTGTTGAATAAGATCTGTTGTAATGGAAGTTGGAGAACTACTTAACGCTTTATGCTCTAAAAATAAAACTAATTTCTTAACGTCTAATACATAGCTATTAACCGAATTAGTAGATAAACCACGTTCAATTTTTAGAAATAAACTGTAATCTTTTAATGCGTTTTCCCATTTCATGCTTAAAAGTAGAATAAATATCACAATCTAGAATTATTAAACAGATATTTTTAAGAGGTAGAATGCGATGGATAAACGTCAATTAACGTCTAATAAATTATTAGATTATGTTTTTTTTATTAAAGTTGTAGGTATCCTATTTTTTAAACGACTTCTTAGCCCAAGAATTGCAGTTGGGATTACAATTTTATTAGTCATTGCGCTATCCGCCTGACATTATGATTGTTATCAGCCTTAAATTCTTAAGTTTGCAAACCTTTTTTAAACGCATTTATTTTTTACACATTCTTTTAAATTAAATCTACTTTTTAATGTGACTTTAATTAAAAGAGTGTGTCTTAATTGGTATATACAACATAACCTAACCTTGGACGAATTACAAACAGATAATCTATTAAGCGACGAGCAACTTGTTGCTGAGATCGTTAGAACAAAAAGTTCTGAGCTGTTTTCGGTGGTGTATGATAGATATTCAGAAATAATATATAATAAATGCCTCAGTTTTGTAAAAAATAATGAGGAAGCTCAAGATCTAACGCACGATATTTTTGTAAAACTATTTGTTAAGATTAAAACCTTTAACAATCGTTCAAAATTCTCGACTTGGTTGTATTCATTTACTTACAATCATTGTGTAAGTTATTTGCAACGAGATTTAAATAAAAGAAAACAAAAAATTCTATTTACAGATGATGAAAATCAACTTGATTATTTGCACGATGAGATAGACGATGAACAAATTTTTAGTTTGGACTATGAAAATTTTGAAAAAGCTATTGACTTAATCGATCCTAATGACAAGATTATATTGTTTATGAAATATCAAGATGATATGACGATAGAAGAGATTGAGATTGCCTTAAATTTAGATAAAAGTGCGGTTAAAATGAGATTGAGTAGAGCCAAGAGTAAATTAATAAAAATTTATAATCAGTTATAATTTTGGGAAATCCATTTAAAAAAGTAATTCATAATGAAAAACTTCCTGATTTAATCAAGAAGAAGGTGCTTGACGACATAAATGTTATCAAGCTGGCATTAGATGTTGCAGATTTAATAGTCATTAAATTTCCTGAAACAATAGGAGATATATTAAAGAAAAACGACAACAAAAAAGAATACTAATTATTAAAAATAAATCGAGATATGAATACAGAAATAAACTTTAACCTTTTAGACAAATTGCTTGAAAATATATATACTTTTTTACCGAAGGTTGTTTTTGGTATTCTGTTCATTATAATGAGTTGGTTACTTTTAAAACTCGTTCTATTTGTGGTGAAAAAATCATTAAAATTTGCAAGAATAGAGACGTTAACAAAAAAAATAAATGAATTACCGCTATTAGATTCTGCCATTCAAATTAAGCCTGAAAAAATTATTCTGATCTTTGTGAAGTTGTTTTTGATCTTAGTTTTTATCATTATAGGAGCCGAAATTTTAAACTTAAGTCTAGTATCTCATGAAATCGGAAAACTGATTAATTATCTTCCTAAATTTTTTAGTGCTTTAGTTATTTTAATATTCGGATTATTCGGTGCGAATTATTTAAAAAAAACCGTGCAAACCTTCTTAAAAGCAGTCGATATTAATGGTTCTAAAGGTATTAGTAGTATTGTTTTTATAATCGTGTTTTTAATGGTTGCTATCATGGCTCTCAATCAAGCGGGCTTTAATACAGACGTAATTACGAGTAACTTATTACTCATTTTAGGAACCATTATGGTTTCGTTTGCCATTGCTTTTGGTTTGGGGGCAAAAGATGTTATTTACAGATTGTTACTGGGTTTTTATAGTAAAAGAAATTACCATGTCGGACAAATAATTGTTCTAGACGACAAAGAAGGAGTCGTTTTTAGTATGGATAATATAAGTATCACTATTAAATTTCAAGATAAAAAAGTTGTTTATCCTGTTAAGTATATAGCAAATAATAAGATAGAAATAATTGACTAATTTTTTTTTAAAAACATTAAATTTTTGAGTGACTATTTTGACTCTTTTGTGTCATAATGATATAAACCTTTTTTAATGAATCATATTACTATTATAAATTATTTGCAGATATTCTATATTGCTATTTTAGTGATTGGAGTGGTTTTAATTTCTCTGCTTTATTTCAAAGTATTTAAAGATAATAAGAGGTCTTCTAAAGACTACAAACTTATCTTAAAGGAATATACCATAAAATCTAAGAATGGTGATAAAATGAATTAAAATCACTTATGTATGTATATGTCTTATTTTTTCAAATAGCTAAAGCTAACTTGTATTTTTTAGTAAATTTAAAACAAGTATTTGTTAAGGTCTGTAGGTTAGATTGAACCTAGATCTTAGTTGAATGACAATGTAATCTCATTACTATTATTCTTAAAACTTCATAAATTTCTTAAAGGAGTAGAGGCTAGGTCCGTAGCTTAAGGTCTTTAGATCTCTAAAGATTAAGCAGTGTATAAGTGTTAACTCTTTAATTGTCTTAGCGTTATAGAACCAATGGAGCTCAGTATGTAGTAGTATTATATTCATTTTTTGTTATATTCTTATAAGCCTAATACAAACCATGATTCATATTATTAAAGTGATAATTCGAATGGTGGTTTAGTGTAAATTTCGTAATTTTATTAGTCCCGAATTAGCTGTAAATTAATTTATTATCATGGGAAAAAAATTACTGACTTCTGTTGTATTATTATGTTTTTCAATTTCAATTATTGCTCAACCTCTTGTTCCCGAAATTACTGATTCGAGTACCACAGATTGGGAGCTTATGGTTTTGCCAGGTGCGTTTGGTGGAAGTAATGTGCAAGACGGAATAAATTTTGGTTTAAGCTTGTCTTCACCCATTAATCAAGCCAATAAAATAGTTCCGGTTGGCTTTTTTTTAGATGCTAATATGTTATTCCAATCAGGTAGAAACATCGCGTTTGGTATTGCGTTTGGTTATGGCTGGTACTTTGGTCAAGATACAGATGAGACTTGGGGACCGATAACCGAAGACTCTGAATTTAGATATGTACCTTTTGCAGTGGCCACACGCTATGCTTTAGATTCAGGATTAATTATAGGTGGAGATGTGGGGTACGCTTATGTGTTTAGTAACGACTATACGGGAGGTGGATATTTTAGGCCTTTAATTGGCTATAATTTTTCAGAAAACATTCAATTTAATATGTCGTATACTGGTATTGCAAACGATTGGTTGTGGTCGGCCATTAACGTTGGGGTTACTATAAATATTAGTGAATAATCTTTGTTTTTATTCTTATTAAATAGATTCCATAACACAACTTTATTTCTTCAATAAATAGGAGTTTTCTTTAAATATATTATTTTTGGTGCAAAATAACCATTTAAAATAGGTCAAAATTTTAAATCAATAATTTAAGGTATTATGAAAAAAATTTACTTTGCCACCGTATTTGCGGTAATAATGTCGCTAGGTGCAATTGCACAAACTGTAGTTCGTACAACTACAACAACTCCACAAACAACGTATAGAGCCTTACCAAACGGTCACAACGGTTTAAACGTTGGAGCAAGTTTTATGCTTCCAATAGATGTGTTAAACGACTATTCGTCTGCAGGTTTAGCTTTAGATATTAATTATTTATACCCTGTAGCGCCTATGTTTAATATGGGTATTGCTTCTGGTTATAGTGTGGTTTACAATGATTATGATGGAGGTAGAATAGAGTCTTGGAGAACAGACGATGTACAATTTATTCCTGTTTCAGTTGCAACGCGTTATATTCCTACAGAACAAGTAGAATTTGGAGCAGATTTAGGATATGCAATTTCACTTACTGATAGTGATTTGTTTGATGGTGGTTTTTATTACAGACCTGTAATTGCTTTTAATGTAACGGATATGGTTCAATTAAACTTGTCATATACAGGAGTAAGTACAAACAGAAGCTGGGTAACATGGTCTACACTTAATTTTGGTGTCATGTTCAACTTGAACTAAGACAAGCACACAACATATTTTAAAAGGTGAAATTAAGTTTTCGCCTTTTTTTATGTCTTAATCTTTTTTACATTTACTTTATGAAGAAAATTTTAATTATAAACGGTCCTAATTTAAATTTATTAGGAAAACGTGAACCCGCTATATATGGAAGTTTAACGTTTACAGAATTTTTTGAAACCGTTAAGGAGAAGTATACAGAGGTAGAGTTATCATATTTTCAATCTAATGTAGAAGGTGAGATTATTGATAAAATGCATGAAGTTGGTTTTAGCTTTGATGGCATTGTATTAAATGCAGCGGCTTATACACATACATCAGTGGCCATTGGTGATGCTGTTAAAGCAATTGAAACACCTGTAGTAGAAGTGCATATCTCGAACACCTTTTCTAGAGAAGAATTTAGGCATCAATCTTATATTTCTCCTAATGCCAAAGGCGTTATTCTAGGTTTTGGTTTGCAAAGTTATGAGTTAGCTATTAAAAGTTTTATATAATACAAAGGGCACTTTATAAAGTGCCCTTTGTATTTTTACTATAAATAAATATTTAATCCCAATCTAAAAGTCGTTTTAGACCTTCTAGCTTTTTAATAGTGGTGATGTCTTGAGAAACTTCAAGCACATCTTTCTATATTTTGTTGTTATCTCGAATGGCGAAATATCTTATGTATATAATCTGTCATTTCATATCGAATCAGAATTCGGCTACATCTTGCCGACCAGATTTAAATTCTTCTAAAATTTTTAAGACAGTATCTACACTTTTTTGTGGGTGGCAAAATTTTACTTCACGATCAATTATTCCTTTGCTTCTTGGAAATACACGATTGTCTCCACGATTATAAAAAATCACTTTATCATTTTCGTCCACATACGTTACATCTAAAGTTAAAACGCGCAATAACAAATTTACTTGCTCTGGCTTCATGTTTTTCCAAATATGGAAACAACTGATTTTCTTTACGCCTAAAACGTTTATTTATCGTCGCTAATTGGTTAAAGGATATTATAGTACTTCTGAAAGTCTTCGTGTTTCTACAACATATAACTCATCTAATACACCTTCTCTTTAAAGTACACACGTACAGGATGAACCTCTGGTAACGTATCGATTACTGGTATAAAAGTATTCATAATATAGTCTTTCTCTTATTTAGGCTTTATTTAGATCACTAAATATTAGATTATCTAAAGCCATTCTACTTTATCCTCTATGGGCTTAGGTAAACGTTCTGGTACAGTGTTGTCGTAATAACCTAAATAGAAAAAGCCAATACACTTTTCGTTAGCCTTTAAAGTAAAGAATTCGTCCATAGTAGTAATTAATCCAGGAGAACTCCAATAAGCTCCTAATCCTATATCTGTAGCTGTAAGCCACATATTTTGTACAGCCATAGCAGTAGATGCAATTTCTTCCCATTCAGGAATACTTTCCTCTGGATCTCTTTCCATGCAAATGGCGATAATAGCACCCGCTTTTTTACAATTTCTCTGAATTTTATTGTACTTAAATTCTGAAAATTTGTCGGCAGTGGCTTTAAATTTTTCAGATAAAAATACACCTAATTCTTCTTGAGACTCGCCTTGTAAAACTTTAAAACGCCAAGGCTCCGTGCGCTTATGTGTTGGTGCCCAATTCGCGGCTTCTAAAAGTAAATTAATTGTTTCCTTAGAGACGGGCGTAGCGTTATATTGATCAGGAAAAACTGAGCGTCTATTTTTAATAAGGTCTTTTAATTCCATGTGATATTCTTTTTTTCAAAAGTATGAATAGAGATGCTTATTTCTTCATTATTTCGAGAAATATCATTCAAAAGTGATTTGGTTTTAATCTTAGGATATAATTTAAGGTTTTATGTTGGGGGTAGTAGTTTAGAATTTAAGTTCACTTTATATTAAAATTTGTACGATTTTTCAGTCTTATAAGATTTTGTTTCAATGCTAGAAATTTCTAAAAACAGTGCAAATTTTTACAAAGGAGTTAACAATTATTTCAATAGAGTTGCCTCTTAAATTTTATAATTCCGATTGTTTTTTTGAAGAATTAATCATCTTGTTAATTTGATGTTAAGCCCTATTGTCAGTTGATTTACGGCCTTTAGATTTGTCGTTATAACCCAAATAAAACATTAAAAATTATGAAAAAATTAATTGTATTTACAGGAGCATTATTATTTACTTTAACATCGGTTTACGCGCAATCAGATTCGAAAGCAGTTCAGTTTGGAGCTAAGGCAGGAGTTAATTTCTCTAAGCTAATTGGAGACGATTTCGATGACGTAGATTCAAGAACAAGTTTTAATGCCGGTTTATTAGCAGAAATTCCTATTTCTGAAAGATTCTCTTTCCAGCCTGAGGTATTTTACTCTGGTCAAGGTTTTGATGTTTTAGAAATAGATCAGGATAATATTTTTGATACCGATCAGAACGTAGAGTATCAATTAGATTATATTCAAGTACCATTATTAATTAAAGCTTATATCGTAGAAGGATTGAGTGTTGAAGTTGGTCCTCAATTCGGATTTAAAATTCATGAAGAATTCGATTCTGAGCCAAATTCTGATGGTGGAGATTTAGAAATCGATAGTAACGATTCTTATGTAAAAGATTTTGAAACAAGTTTAGCATTTGGTACGTCGTATAAATTTGACGGTGGTTTATTTTTAAGTGCACGATACACTTTAGGATTAACCAATATATTTGAAGACGATACCATTTTTGAAGATGTAGATGGTAAGAATAGCGTATGGCAATTTGGTGTAGGTTACATGTTCTAAACCTATCTATTGCGTACAATACATAAAAAAAGTCTCAGATAAATTCTGAGACTTTTTTTATGCTTTAAAGTTTTCTAGTTGTTTATACTGTAATGGGATCAAAAGCGATTGTTATATTTTTATGTTCTCGAGTCTTCTCGAACACCATAGAAAACACGGGGTTTTCACAATTTAAAATACAATCTAGAAGAGTTGTTAAAAATTAAACTTTGACAATTTAAACGGAGTCCAGAATCCCATACAAGCTTCCATTGCTTTAATTAATAGTGTGATTCATGATTATAAAATAATCTATAAGAAACACTGATAGCAATAGTTTAATAACATCTAATGATAAATTCAATGCGTTTCTATTTAACAGAAAAGAAGCAATTTATCAATTCACACAGAGCTTTTAAGAATAATCCCGTTTATGTATAAATGTAAATAGCACAAAAAAAAGGAGATTCAATTTGAATCTCCTTCATATATTGTAATAAAATCTGAGTTTTATTAAATGTGAATTACTTCGTCATAAGCCGCCGCAACAGCTTCCATTACCGCTTCACTCATAGTTGGGTGAGGGTGAATAGTTTTTAATACTTCATGACCAGTAGTTTCTAACTTACGTCCTAAAACAGCTTCAGCAATCATATCGGTAACACCAGCACCAATCATGTGACATCCTAACCATTCGCCATATTTAGCATCGAAAATTACTTTTACAAAACCATCTTTGTTTCCTGCAGCACTTGCTTTACCAGAAGCAGAGAATGGGAATTTACCAATTTTTAATTCGTAACCTTTTTCTTTAGCTTGCTTTTCTGTTAATCCAACACTAGCAATCTCTGGAGATGCATAAGTACAACCTGGGATGTTTCCGTAGTCGATTGGTTCAACGTGCATTCCTGCAATTTTCTCAACACATAAAATACCTTCAGCAGAAGCTACGTGAGCCAAAGCTTGACCAGGAGTAACATCTCCAATTGCGTAATATCCAGGAACGTTAGTTTGGTAGAAATCGTTTACTAAAATCTTATCGCGATCTACAGCAATTCCAACATCTTCTAATCCGATGTTTTCAATGTTTGTTTTAATTCCAACTGCAGAAAGAATAATATCAGCTTCAAGAACTTCTTCACCTTTAGCGGTTTTAACAGTGGCTTTAACGCCTTCCCCTGAAGTATCAATAGTTGTTACCTCGGCAGATGTCATAACATTAATACCGATTTTTTTGAAAGAACGTTCTAATTGTTTAGAAACATCTTCGTCTTCAACAGGCACTACGTTTGGTAAATATTCAACAATAGTAACATCTGTTCCCATAGAATTGTAGAAGTAAGCAAATTCTACTCCAATGGCTCCAGATCCCACAACAATCATTTTCTTTGGTTGTGTAGGTAACGTCATAGCTTCACGGTATCCAATTACTTTTTTACCATCTTGTGGCAAGTTTGGTAACTCGCGAGAACGTGCTCCAGTAGCAACAATAATATGGTCTGCACTATACTCAGTACCATCTACATCTATTTTCTTTCCAGCTTTTAAAGTTCCATAACCTTTAATGACATCAATTTTATTTTTCTTCATTAAAAATTGAATACCCTTGCTCATTCCATCGGCTACACCTCGGCTACGTTTTACAACAGCACCGAAATCTTTATCGAATTCTTTAACAGTTAAACCGTAGTCGTCCGCATGTTTTAAATATTCGAATACTTGTGCCGATTTTAAAAGGGCTTTGGTAGGAATACATCCCCAATTAAGACATACACCACCTAAGTTTTCTTTTTCTACTATAGCAGTTTTAAAACCTAATTGAGACGCTCTAATAGCGGTTACGTAGC
The DNA here is from genome assembly GCF_056238645.1 of Formosa sp. F44. The sequence continues at coordinate 974,911 of NZ_JBWDLJ010000001.1, read as the reverse complement.
CTCCAGGACCACTTCCAAGAACAATAATATCGTATTTACTCATGATTAATTCATTAAATCGTTTACAGCTACGAATTTACGAAACCTATTCCAAATATTGTATTTAGTTCCGATAAAAAATAGATCTTTTATTACCTTTGTTTTGTAACAGACTATATATGAATATAAACAGAACGAGTAATCCGCGCATTGTAATTGTTGGTGGCGGATTTGCTGGTGTTTCCCTTGCTAAGCAACTCTCTAAACAAGACGTGCAGGTCGTTCTGCTAGATCAGCATAATTATCATAATTTTCAACCATTACTCTATCAGGTATCTACGGGAGGTTTAGAGCCAGATTCTATTGCTTATCCCATTCGGAAAATCCTTAAAGATTATTCTAATTTTCAGTTTAGACTCGCCAAAGTGCTAGAAATTGATCCGATAGCATCTAGAGTTATTACGGATATTGGCGATTTAAAATATGATTATTTGGTGATTGCTTCGGGATCGGAAACCAATTATTTTGGAAACGCATCTATTGAAGCACATAGTATGGCCATGAAAACCATACCGCAAGCTCTAAATTTAAGAAGTCTAATTCTTGAAAATTTTGAAGAAGCTTTACTAACCACAGATTTAAAGGAACGGAATGCTTTAATGAATTTTGTTATCGTAGGTGCGGGGCCAACAGGAGTAGAGCTTGCAGGAGCTTTAGCCGAAATTAAAAAAGGCATTCTACCAAAGGATTATCCGGATTTAGATACGCGATTAGCGCAGATTCATTTAATTCAGTCTGGAGATCGTATTTTAAAAGAAATGAGCGATAAAGCTTCAGAAAAAGCGGAAGAGTTTCTAGAAGAATTAGGTGTTAATGTTTGGAAAAACTTACGCGTGTCCGATTACGATGGCAAAACGGTAACCACAAATTCCGATACTACTTTTGAAACTGCCACCATGATTTGGGCTGCTGGAGTAAAAGGTGCTAATATTAAAGGTATAGCAGGCGCTGATTTGGTATCGCGAAGTAATAGGATAATTGTAAATGCTTGTAATCAATTAAAAACATATCCCAACATCTTTGCTATTGGAGATGTAGCACAAGTAGTGACCGAAACCCATCCGTTGGGTTACCCTATGATGGCACAACCGGCCATACAACAAGGTAAGCACCTAGGAAGTAACTTAAAACGATTGTTAGAAGAGCAACCAATGGTTCCTTTTGTTTATAAAGACAAAGGCGCAATGGCTACGGTAGGAAGAAATAAAGCAGTGGTAGATATGCCCAACTTTAAGTTTCAAGGCATATTTGCGTGGTTTGTTTGGATGTTTGTGCACTTGTTCTTTTTAATCGGATTTAGAAATCGGATGATTGTATTTGTGAATTGGGTATACAATTACATCCGATTTGATAGAGAGGCTCGATTAATTATCCGTCCATTTAAAAAGAAGTTGAAATCTGATGTTTAATTAGATTCAGGTATAAATTTTAAGGCCACACCATTAATACAATGTCTTTTTCCTGTTGTTTTTCTAGGACCATCGATAAATACATGTCCTAAGTGGCCACCGCAGGTTGCACAATGCTCTTCGATACCGTACATGGCACTTCCTCCAGGAGAAGCAAGTACACTACCTTCAATAAACCTATCGAAACTTGGCCAACCTGTACCGGAGTCGAATTTATTTTCGCTTTTAAATAAAGGGGTATCGCACGCGGCACATACATAGGTTCCTGCTTCGTAGTTTTTGTCTAGCGGACTAGAAAATGCACGTTCTGTACCTTCTTGTCTTAATACTTTATATTGTAAATCGGTTAGTTCTGCTTTCCATTCCGCTTCAGTTTTAGAGACTTTATATGCTGTAGTCGTTTTAGATTCTTTTTTTTGAGAAAATCCTTGGCACGTAAACAAACTAAAAGATAGGCATAATAATAAAATAGATTTCATAATGTATTTGTTTTATTTATATTGTCGTTTTATATGGTTATACTTACGAAAAAATTATACTATTAGTTTTTAGAATCACAAAGTTTTAAAATTTTGTAATTTTAATTTAAAAATAAATATTTATGAAAATAACTCTTCGTGTTTGCTTTTTGGCCGGCGTGTTAGCCTTAAGCTCTTGTGCAACTAATCCGTTTACAGGAAAGCAAACTATGGCACTCGTATCTAACGATCAATTATTTCCAACGTCGTTTCAACAATACGACGAATTTTTAAAATCCAATAAGGTTGTAGAAGGCACAACAGATGCTGCGCGGATTAAGCGCATCGGGCAACGTATTGCCAAAGCGGCAGAAACCTATTTAAACGCCAATGGCTACGTAGGGTATTTAAATGGCTATAAATGGGAATATCATTTAATAGAAGACGATCAGAAAAATGCATGGTGTATGCCAGGCGGAAAGATTGTGTTTTATACAGGTATTTTACCCGTTGCTCAAAGTGATGCAGGTATCGCGGCTATAATGGGGCACGAAGTTGCTCACGCCTTAGCAAATCACGGACAGCAACGTATGAGTGCGGCGTATATACAGCAAGGTATTGCGATTGCTGGAAATGTAGCAATAACAGATGAACAAAGTCGAGATATGTTTAATCAGTATTACGGTATTGGATCTAATGTAGGGGCGATGCTACCTTTTAGTCGTAGCCATGAATCTGAAGCAGATAGAATTGGAATTGTATTAATGGCCTTAGCTGGATACAATCCAGAAGCAGCACCTGCATTATGGACACGTATGGAATCGTCTGGTACACCCGAAATTTTAAGTACACACCCTGCTAATGCTAGTCGTATTTCTTCCTTAACGTCTTTAGTACCTAGCGCTAAAGCAGAAGCAAAAAAGTTTGGTATAACATCGTTTACTGAATAAATTTTGTAATGAGTCTTTCATTTATTTCAGAAGACATTCAACCTTAGATTTTATATTTTTTTACGACATGAAAAGTTATCCAAAAGGCAGTAAAACGTTATTAAATGCCTGGGCGTTTTACGATTGGGCAAATTCGGTGTATACCTTAACTATTGCTTCAACGATATTTCCGATATATTACGGGGCTCTATTTCTAAAAGCGAATAAACAGGTTCATGTTTTTGGAACAGATATAAAAAATACGGCGCTTATTTCGTTTGTCACCGCATTTGCCTTTTTAGTCATCGCTTTTATGTCTCCAATTTTATCTGGTATAGCCGATTATATTGGAAATAAAAAAGTGTTTATGAAATTCTTCTGTTATACAGGAGCACTCGCTTGTATAGGATTAAATTGGTTTAGTCTAGAGTATATCTATATAAGTTTAGCATTTTATTTTCTTGGGTTAATTGGGTATTGGGGAAGTCTTGTATTCTATAATTCTTATTTGCCAGATATTGCGTTTCCGGAACAGCAGGATAGAATTAGTGCCAAAGGTTTTTCATTGGGTTATGTGGGCAGTGTTTTATTATTGATAGTGAATTTAGCTATGGTAATGAAACCTGCACTGTTTGGCATAACAGGAACGGAAGGTGAAGCAGCCATGAAAGCTATGCGCTATTCCTTTATTATGGTAGGAATTTGGTGGATTCTTTTTAGTCAATACACCTATTATATATTACCTAAAGGTGTTAAAACTGATAGAAAGGTAACAAAGGATGTGATTTTCAATGGTTTTAAAGAATTAAAATCTGTTTTTGGAGACATCAAAGAAAACCTTAGATTAAAACGATATTTAAGAGCATTCTTTGTGTACAGTATGGCTGTACAAACCATTATGTTAGTGGCGACCTACTTTGGAGAACAAGAAGTGGAGTGGGGCGGCGATCAGGAAAAAACAATGGGACTTATTGTGAGTATATTGGTGATACAAATTGTAGCTATTTTAGGTGCGTTTTTAACCTCTAGAGCTTCAGAGAAGTTTGGAAACATTAACACACTTATTGTAATTAATTTTATATGGATGTGTTTATGTTTCTATGGATATTTTGTGGAAACACCTACACAATTTTATATCACGGCCATGTTTGTAGGATTAGTAATGGGAGGTATTCAAGCTTTGAGTCGATCGACCTATTCAAAATTTTTACCAGATACAAAAGACACCACATCTTATTTTAGTTTTTACGATGTTGCTGAAAAAATCGGAATAGTTATCGGAATGGTAATTTATGGTACTATCGATCAGATTACGGGAAGTATGCGAAACTCGATATTGTTCCTTTTTGTGTTCTTTTTAATTGGAATCATACTGTTGTACAGAGTTCCTAAGGATGAAACTCAGAAACTTTAAAGCATTAAAAAAGCATCCTAATGAGGATGCTTTTTTTGTTCTATATATTGGCTTTTATTCCATTTCTATACTTCCAGAACCAGACACCTTGGTATCTTCCTTTTTAGGATTTCCTTTATAATCTATATCTCCCGAACCAGATACACGGGCTTTAAACATTTCAGTACTTACAACCTCTGCATCTCCCGAACCTGTAACAGATGCGTCGGTGTTTTTAGAATCTAATCCAAAGCCGTGAAAATCGCCTGAACCCGTAACATTTACCTTTAAATTCTCAGTTTTACCTTTTAAGGTTAAGTCTCCAGAACCTGTTACACTACCTTCCGCAGATACGGTGTTTATGTCTAAAATAATATCGCCTGAGCCCGTAAGACTAACATTTAAATTTTCTGTTGTAATGATGTCGTTATTCATTAAATCACCCGAACCCGTTAACGAGACTTTCGAGATATCTTCAAAAGGAATGGTGATTGTTATGTCGCGGTTGTTACTCGGATTTAAATTTACGCCATCCTCGGTTTTTACCGTTAAGGTATTGCCTTGTACTTCGGTTAAGATATAAGGTACTAGGTTTGATTCTCCTTCCACAGTAATTTGTCCTTCGGTTCCTTTAATTAAAATATAATTCATAGAGCCTGTGCAACTAATATTGTCGTAGGTAGACGTTGATCTATTATCGGTAATAAATTCTCCATTACCTTGAATTCCTTTATTGATGCTTACACAAGAATTTAAACTAATAATAGCAACGATGAGTAAACTGGCCTTTTTTAAAATAATGCTTTTCATAGGTTGATTAAGTATTTGTGGTTAATTTTTTATAAACGATACGCTTCCGTAATCTGAATTAATTTTTATAGTGTTGGATGTATTAGAGCTACCATAATACCCCTTGTAATAATTGTTGCTAGATTCTGTACGTTTCGAACTGAATTCAAAATCGTCTTGATCTCTTAAATCGGCGTAATCTAAATCTAATTCAAAGTTAAAATGATAATTTGGGTCGTAACCAATTTTAATTCCCACATAATCGGAATCGATGTTTACATTATTGGCATTGGCCGTCATGTTCTTTATTTTAATAGAACCATAATCGGCTGTAATATCTACCGACTTATACACATCACCAATAACTACAGTTAAGTAATCGCCATCGCCTTTAAAGTAGTTTACTTTATCTACAGTCATACTACCGTAATCACAATTGTAGTCGACATTTTCTCCGATTTCAACTTTACTATTGGTATAATCTGCTTCGATAAATAGTTTTTTAGTTTTAGCCACTGTAAAGCCGCTATAATCAGCATTAATGGTGCCGCTTTTAATGTATTCAAAATAAGAGTTAGAAGTGTAGTCAAATTCAATATCATTATTATCGGCCATTAATTCCTTGGTTGTAATCTTTCCGTAATCGCAATTAATTTTTGCCCGCCCTTCTAGCTTGTCCAAGTTAATCGCACCGTAATCGTTGGTTAAATCGACATTATTAGTGATTGGCATTTTTACGATATAATTAATTTTCATGTTCACGTTATCGGCGCCGTTCCAATCCCACCATTTCGATTTCGATTTACTAAATATGGTTTTGGCAGATACATGATTAGCCGATCCGTTAAATTCTACAGATATATCTTTTAGTTTATTCTGTACCGCTTCCGAGTCTTTACCATTTGTAGTTATGGTAATTTCAAAAACAATACGGTTTTCTTTCCAAGTTATTATATCTAGGTTTCCGTAGCTGTTATCAATACTTAAAGTGGCATTGCTGTTAACAGAAAACTCTTTTTTTATAACACGCTCTTCGGTATGTTTTTCCTTAAAGGGGTTATTAGCTAGGGCTAAATAAGGAATGAGTAAGAGTAAAAACGTAATGTTATATGATGTTTTTATTTTCATGAGAAATATGTTTTAATTGTTTTACATTGTCTATAGTTTCCATAACACTTTCTAAAATTTCAATTCGACTTTGGAAATTTGCAATCATGGCATAGATTACGCGTTTATCGTTACCACTTTTGGTTAAGTCTAATTTTAATTTTTCGTAATTAGCTTCAAGGACATTGAGTTGTTTTAAAGCATCTTGTATTAAGGGCTGCACTTCTGGTGCATTTTCTTTCTTTAATTGTTTTAATTCTTGAGCAATGGTCGCTGTAAAAAAACTTTGTGTTTTTGCCATTTCTGGAGAAACACTGGCTAAATCTGCTGTGTTATTATCTTGGGTTTTAATTGTAAATGTTAAGGTTATAATTAAAACCACGATTGCGGCAACAGCAAGTAAGGGTTTTAAAAACGAATGTGTTCTTTTAACAGGCTTAATGGCTACGTGATTATTTTTTAATTTGGCTAAAAACCGATCTTCGTGATGCGTGTTTGGCGTTTTAACATCAAAATCGTTTTTTAACGTTTTAAAAAGATGGTCTAATTGATCTTCTGATTTCATAAACTTATATTTTAAACGACGTGTTGTAATTTTTGTCTTAAACTTTCTTTTGCTCTAGAAATGGTTGTTCTGCAATTGGCATAACTTACATTCATAATGATAGATATTTCTTCGTAATCGTAACCTTCAATTAAATGTAAGGTTAGTGCTATTCTATAATTGTCTTTTAGCGTATTCATGGTTTTTAAAACATATTTAGCTTGATCACTTGCATGCTCATCCTGAGCGGTGTCTACGTGTGTGTCTTCAACTTTATACATGACGGTTTCAAAAGGCACATCTTCATATTTGCTATTTTTATTAAAGTGATGAATACTGTTATTAACTACGATACGCTTTAACCAACCTCCAAAAGTTTTTGTATCTTTTAAAGTTTCCAGTTTAGTAAAAGCCGATAAAAACGAATCTTGCATAATATCTTCTGCTTCGAAACTGTTTTTTACAATTCTAAATGAGGTGTTGTACATGGCTTTGTAGTATCTGTTATAAACTTCCAATTGTGCCGATTGGTTTCCAGCTTTACAGAGTTCTACAAGCGTATCTATATGTTGGTTGGTTAGTGACAATTACAATTATTATCTATTGGTTTATTATTAAGATGAAGGTATTAATTAATTGTTACAGTTTATTGGAATAAAGTTTTTCTATTTGTTATTAGCTTGGCATATTAATTGAAAAATATTAGTAACTATTCGAGTGTATATAGTATTAATCTTTTAATTTAGAGCTATATAACGGTTTGGTTAAGTAATAAATAAAACAAAACAACCTGTATATTCTTAATTGTAATGACAGATTGACCTAAATATATATATGAAAAAATCTAATTTTTTAACTCTAGACAATATGTCACTTCAAGAGTTTGATGAGAATTCAGAATTAATACCTTTAATGACTCCCGAGGATGAGGAGAAAATTAATAATGAAGAACTTCCAGAAACCTTACCTATATTATCTTTAAGAAATACCGTATTGTTTCCAGGCGTTGTTATTCCTATTACTGCTGGTAGAGATAAGTCTATTAAGCTAATTAACGACGCTAATAAAGGTGGGAAAGTAATTGGTGTGGTGTCTCAAAAAGACGAAAGCATTGAAGATCCTACTGGAAATGACATCTTTAAAACGGGTACGGTTGCACGTATTTTACGTGTTTTAAAAATGCCTGATGGTAATACAACAGTTATTATTCAGGGTAAAAAACGTTTTAAGATAAACGAAGTGACTTCTGAAGAACCGTATTTAACGGCAACTATTTCTGAAGTTCCGGAAGAAAAACCTGCAAAGAAAAATGAAGAATTTGCTGCGATATTAGATTCCATTAAAGAATTGTCGCTTCAAATCATCAAGGAAAGTCCGAACATACCAAGTGAGGCCTCTTTCGCTATAAAAAATATTGAAAGCAATTCGTTTTTAATCAACTTTGTGTCTTCTAATATGAATTTAACAGTTCAGGAGAAACAGAGTCTTTTAGAAAACAATTCGCTTAAAGAACGCGCTTTGGAAACTTTGCGTTATATGAATGTTGAATTTCAGAAACTAGAACTTAAAAACGATATTCAGTTAAAGGTTCAGAGTGATATGAATCAGCAACAACGTGAATATTTCTTACATCAACAAATGAAAACCATTCAAGAAGAATTGGGTGGCGTGAGTTACGAAGAGGAAGTTGAAGAAATGAGAATGCGTTCTAAAAAGAAAAAATGGAACGAAGAGATTGCTAAGCATTTCGAGAAGGAATTAGCGAAAATGCAACGTATGAATCCGCAAGTTGCAGAGTATTCTATTCAGCGTAATTATTTAGATTTATTTTTGGATCTACCTTGGGATGAATTTAGTAAAGATAAATTCGACTTAAAACGTGCGCAACGTATTTTAGACCGTGATCATTATGGTTTAGAAGATGTCAAGCGACGTATTATTGAATATTTAGCAGTTTTAAAGTTGCGTAACGATATGAAATCTCCAATTTTATGTCTTTATGGACCTCCAGGAGTTGGTAAAACGTCTTTAGGAAAATCTATTGCTGAAGCTTTAGGACGCGAATATGTACGTGTGTCTTTAGGAGGTTTACGTGATGAAGCAGAAATACGCGGACATAGAAAAACGTATATTGGTGCTATGTCAGGTCGTATTATTCAAGGACTTAAAAAGGCTGGTACGTCTAATCCCGTTTTTGTTTTAGACGAAATCGATAAGTTATCAAACTCACATCAAGGCGATCCTTCTTCAGCGCTATTAGAAGTTTTAGATCCGGAGCAAAACAATGCTTTCCACGATAATTTCTTAGAGCTGGGTTACGATTTATCTAAAGTGATGTTTGTGGCCACGTCTAATAGTTTAAACACCATTCAGCCAGCGTTATTAGATCGTATGGAAATTATAAATGTAACGGGTTATACTATCGAAGAAAAGGTAGAAATAGCGAAACGTCATTTACTTCCTAAACAGATCAAAGAACACGGTTTAACCGATAAGGATATTAAAATAGGAAAGCCTCAATTAGAAAAAATAGTTGAAGGTTATACTAGAGAATCTGGTGTTCGTGGACTTGAAAAACAAATTGCAAAAATGGTGCGTTATGCGGCTAAAAACATTGCAATGGAAGACGAGTATAACGTAAAAATATCTAACGAAGATATTATTTCTGTACTTGGCGGACCAAAATTAGAACGTGATAAATACGAAAACAATAATGTTGCAGGAGTTGTTACTGGTTTAGCGTGGACAAGTGTTGGTGGAGATATTCTGTTTATAGAATCTATTTTATCTAAAGGAAAAGGGAATTTAACCATTACCGGAAATTTAGGAAAAGTGATGAAGGAATCTGCGACCATTGCTATGGAGTATATTAAAGCGAATGCAGACGAATTAGGATTAGATTCTGATGTTTTCGATAAATATAACGTACATATTCACGTGCCGGAAGGGGCAACGCCTAAAGATGGTCCAAGTGCGGGTGTAACCATGTTAACCTCGTTAGTGTCTTTATTTACACAACGTAAAGTAAAAAGTAGTTTAGCCATGACAGGAGAGATTACATTACGTGGAAAGGTTTTACCAGTTGGTGGAATTAAGGAGAAAATCCTTGCTGCCAAACGTGCTAGAATAAAAGAGATAATGTTGTGTGAAGAAAACAGACGTGATATCGAAGAAATAAAGCAAGAATATTTAAAAGGGTTAACCTTTCATTATGTTTCGGAAATGAGTGATGTTTTAAAATTTGCTTTGACGGACGAAAAAGTGAAAAACGCAAAAACATTATAATTTAAAATATAAGTTTTACTCTTTATACTTTAAAAGCATCCACAAACTTGCGGTTTTGGATGCTTTTTTTTGTGTCTAACAGTTAATAATAAATAATTTCACTCCAAATTAACCCCGATTTTTCCATTTTGCAGTAGGTCATATAAAAAGGGAGTTAAGTGTATAAATAACGTAAGTGTAAAGATTCTAGATGACTAAAAATATAATTAAGAAAACGACGTTTTAAACCTAAGATTTATTTAATTTGCACCCGTATGAGGCAAAAATTGGCATTATTATTTATTGGTTGTTGTAGTTACGTCGCGTCCGCACAGTTGGGAGGTGAGTCTACTTATCAATTTTTAAATTTAGTGTCGTCTCCACGTCAAGCGGCTCTAGGCGGAAAAGTAATTACAAATGTCGATTACGATGTTACGCAAGCCTTGTATAATCCTGCAACTATAAATGTTAAAATGGATAATCAGCTGGCCTTAAACTACACCAGTCATTTAGGAGCCATAAGTTACGGAACTGCAGCTTATGCTTATACCTACGATAGACGTACACAAACATTTCACGCAGGAGTTACCTATGTAAATTACGGACAGTTTGATGGTTATGATGAAGACGGAAATCAAACCGGTACGTTTAGTGGTGGAGAATCTGCTTTGTCTTTAGGTTACGCCACGCAATTAGGGAGGTCTAATATTTATGTGGGTGGAAATTTAAAATTAATTACATCCAAACTAGAGCAGTATTCGTCTTTTGGAGCTGCAGTAGATATTGGTGCGATATATATAAATGAGAGCATAAATTTTAATGCGGCTTTAGTGGTAAGAAATTTAGGAACTCAGATTACGACTTACGCGGGGCAACATGAACCTTTACCTTTAGAAATCGATTTGGGATTTTCTCAGAGATTAGAAAATGTACCCATTCGTTGGCACCTAACGTTCGAGAATTTACAACAATGGCCCATTGCTGTAGCCAATCCTGCACGTTCTACCAGTGATTTAGAAGGAAATAATACATCGGAAGATGTTGGGTTTTTATCAAATGTGATCCGTCATACTATTATAGGGGCCGAATTGTTTCCCGAAAGCGGATTCAATTTACGATTCGGATATAGTTTTAGACGGGGAGAGGAATTACGTATAGTAGACGAGAGGAACTTCTCTGGGCTTTCGGCAGGAATAGGGATTAAAATGAATAAATTACGATTTAGTTACACCTATGCGCGATACTCTAGCGCATCCAGTTCTAGCTTTTTCGGATTAAATATAGATTTACAATAATGAAAGATATTACTATTGCTATCGACGGCTTTTCATCTACAGGAAAAAGCACCATTGCCAAATTACTAGCCAAATCATTAGGTTATGTGTATGTAGATTCTGGAGCAATGTATCGTGCAATTACATATTTTGCTATGGAACAGGGTAGGATTTCTACCGAACATTTTGATAGAGATGGTTTAATTTCAGATTTACCAAATGCTAATGTGTCTTTTAAGTTTAACGACGATTTAGGGTTTGCCGAAGTGTATTTAAACAATGAGAATATTGAGAAAAATATACGGACTTTAGAAGTCTCTAATTTGGTAAGTACCGTTGCCGCGGTTCCTGAAGTAAGAAAGCAGTTGGTTAAAATTCAGAAAGAAATTGGAAAGAATAAAGCTGTAGTAATGGACGGGCGAGACATTGGTACTGTGGTTTTCCCTGATGCCGAACTTAAAATTTTTATGAATGCTTCTGCACAAACCCGTGCCATGCGTCGTTATAACGAAATTAGAAACAATGGAGAAGCCATTACTTTTGATGCTATTTTAGAGAATGTTCAAAAACGTGATCATTTAGATAGCACCCGTAAAGATTCACCACTGGTAAAGGCAGAAGATGCTATTGAAGTCGATAATTCTAACATTTCGATTGAAGATCAATTTCAGAATATTTTAAAACTTGTAAATACTGTTTTAAACGCATAAAAAAAAGAGCAATCGTTAGATTGCTCTTCTGTATAATACCTTACTGTATATTATAAATTTGGAATTACTAATACTTGATCAGGATGAATTACATCCGGATTTTTAAGTATGTCTGTGTTGGCTTTAAATATATCTTGATATTTAGAAGCTTCTCCGTAATATTGTTTTGCTATTTTACCTAAAGTATCACCACTTTTTACGGTATGTTTGTGGAACACACTAGTATCGGCTACTTTTATATCTGCCATTATATCTGTTGGGTTTTCACCACCAATAGCTTTAATTTTATCCCACAATAGGTTTTTCTCGTACTGAGTTTGGGCGGTACCTTTTACCTTTAATACACCATTTTCTTCAGATACATCTCCATTTTGAATGTTAAGCGATTCTCCTAAGTCAAGAACGTCTTGATATTTTGATTTTACTGCCATAATTAAGTTTGATTTTTATGAATACAATATATTAATTTTCTTTTAAAAGTAGTTGAAATTTTTATTAATTAAAAATGAAAGTATAAATAACAATCTTAACATTCGGTGTAGAATTTGTAGTCAATTAAAAGAAGAGACAAGGGGTAGTTTATAATTTAGATACTATATAATGTGTTTATTAGTAAGCTATTATACAATAGTCTTCACTATTATATATTATCATCAAATGTGTATTGGAATGGTTAAGATAATATTATATCAGGTTAAAATCGTTTTAAGGTGTGCTATATGGTAACTTAGAAGAGAGGTAGTTTAAGTGAGATAATAGTTATAATTTATCTTAAATATATAGGTTGTAAACTTAACTTTAAGGAGATATCGAATTAGTTTAATAACTAACTTGTTTTCAGTTATTTAATTTAAATAACAAATATTAGGCTATTTTAAAAAATATAATTAATTTTGCACTCCTTTTAGCGACAGTTGGAAAGATAAGAGGAACTGAAAAAATTATATATAACACTTCTATGTGTTTGTCGCTTAATTCTTCCAAGAACATATAGGATACAAGATGTAATGTCATTTGTGCGAAAGCAAAACAAGTGCATTATTAATATTTATTTTAAATGGCTGAAAAAGCAAAACAAGCTGAAGTTGAAGCAACTGAAGCACAAAATGTAGAAGCTCCAAAAGTATCTGAAGCTCAAGCAAACCCTGAAAAATTCTTAGCAGACTTTAACTGGCACAATTACCAAGAAGGTATTGACGAAGTTGATGACAAGCAATTACAAGAATTTGAAAAATTAGTAGCTGAAAATTTCGTTGATACATTAAACGACGAAGTGGTAGAAGGAACTGTAGTACACCTTTCTGACCGTGATGCTATTATTGACATTAACGCTAAATCTGAAGGTGTAATTTCGTTAAACGAATTCCGTTACAACCCGAACTTAGCAGTTGGTGACAAAGTAGAAGTATTAATTGATGTTCGTGAAGACGCAACTGGTCAATTAGTATTATCTCACAGAAAAGCTCGTGTAATTAAAGCATGGGATCGCGTAAATAACGCTCATGATACTGGTGAAATCGTTAACGGTTTTGTTAAGTGTAGAACTAAGGGTGGTATGATCGTTGACGTATTTGGTATTGAAGCATTCTTACCAGGTTCTCAAATCGATGTTAAGCCAATTAGAGATTACGATCAGTATGTAAACAAAACAATGGAATTCAAAGTTGTGAAAATCAACCACGAATTTAAAAACGTTGTTGTGTCTCATAAAGCGCTTATTGAAGCTGATATTGAAGAACAGAAAAAAGAAATTATTGGTCAATTAGAAAAAGGTCAAGTATTAGAAGGTGTTGTTAAAAACATTACTTCTTACGGTGTATTCATCGACCTTGGTGGCGTAGACGGATTAATTCACATTACAGATCTTTCTTGGTCTAGAATTAATCACCCTAACGAAATCGTTGAATTAGATCAAAAATTAAACGTTGTTATTCTTGACTTCGATGAAGATAAATCAAGAATCCAATTAGGTCTTAAGCAATTATCTAAGCACCCATGGGATGCTTTAGGTGAAGAAGTTAAAGTTGGTGACAAAGTTAAAGGTAAAGTTGTTGTAATCGCAGATTACGGTGCATTTATCGAAGTTGCAGAAGGTGTTGAAGGTTTAGTTCACGTTTCTGAAATGTCTTGGTCTACGCACTTACGTTCAGCTCAAGATTTCGTATCTGTTGGAGACGAAGTTGAAGCAGTTATCTTAACTCTAGATAGAGAAGAGCGTAAAATGTCTCTTGGTATTAAGCAATTAACTCCAGATCCATGGACAGATATTACTACTAAATACCCATTAAGCTCTAAGCATACAGGTATCGTACGTAATTTTACAAACTTTGGTGTTTTTGTTGAATTAGAAGAAGGTATCGATGGATTAATTTACATCTCTGATTTATCTTGGACTAAGAAAATCAAACATCCATCTGAGTTCTGTGCTGTTGGAGACAAATTAGAAGTTGTTGTACTTGAGTTAGATGTTGAAGGACGTAAATTATCTTTAGGTCACAAACAAACAACTCCTAATCCTTGGGATAAGTATGAAACTGAATTCGCTGTAGGAACTGTTCACACTGCTGAAATTTCTGAAGTAGTAGATAAAGGTGCTACAATCGACTTTAACGAAGATATCGTTGCTTTCGTTCCTTCTCGTCATTTAGAGCAAGAAGATGGTAAGAAACTTGGTAAAGGAGATTCTGCTGAATTCAAAATTATTGAATTTAACAAAGAATTTAAAAGAGTAGTTGCTTCTCATACTGCTATTTTTAAAGAAGAAGAGATTGCAAATGTAAAAGCTGCTGTTAAAAAACAAACAGCTCAAGCTTCTGAAGCTAAACCAACTTTAGGTGATGCTAACGATGCTTTACAAGCTCTTAAAGATAAAATGGAAGGGAAATAATTTTCTTAACTATTTATAACTTAAAAGCCTTCCATTATTTGGAAGGCTTTTTTTATGTTTTGTATTAAAGGCAATCCGTATTATTAAATTTTTACCTTACCTTTGTTTTGTAAATACGTTTGGAAACAATATGAGTCAAAAAGTGTTACTTAATGCAACAGAGGTAAACATCATTCTTCATCGATTGGCTTGTCAACTTATTGAAAAACATAACGATTTTTCAAATACCGTTTTAATAGGATTACAACCTAGAGGAAAATTTTTAGCAAAACGGTTAGCTAAAATTCTTGTAGAAGAATATAAAATTAAAGACCTTAAACTAGGCCTTTTAGATATTACTTTTTATCGAGACGATTTTAGAAGAAGCGACAAACCCCTGGAAGCCAATACCACAGAAATTAATTTTGTAGTCGAAAATAAAAATGTCGTTTTTATAGACGATGTTTTATATACTGGACGTAGCATACGTGCAGCACTAACTGCAATTCAATCTTTTGGTAGACCAGAAGAAATAGAACTATTAACGTTAATAGATAGACGCTTTAGCAGACACCTACCTATACAGCCTAATTATCGTGGCCGACAAGTAGATGCAATAAACAAAGAAAAAGTAATTGTACAATGGCAGGAACAAGCCGAGGAGGATGCTGTGTACTTAATTAATAATTAGAACTAAGATGAGCGAATTAAGTGTAAATCACTTACTAGGTATTAAATATCTTAACAAAGAAGATATTCAGTTAATTTTTGAAACTGCCGATCATTTTAAAGAAGTTATCAATAGGCCCATTAAAAAAGTGCCTTCACTTCGAGACATTACCATTGCCAATCTGTTTTTTGAAAATTCTACTCGTACGAAATTATCTTTCGAATTGGCAGAAAAACGATTATCTGCAGATGTTATTAATTTCTCTGCCGGACAATCTTCAGTTAAAAAAGGAGAAACTTTAATCGATACAGTGAACAACATTCTATCTATGAAAGTAGATATGGTTGTAATGCGCCATCCAAATCCTGGAGCAGGTGTATTTCTTTCCAAACATGTTAATGCGAGTATTGTTAATGCTGGAGATGGTGCTCACGAACATCCTACCCAGGCATTACTAGATTCTTATTCTATTCGTGAAAGATTAGGAGAAGTTAAAGGAAAAAAAGTGGTGATAGTTGGCGATATTTTACATAGTAGGGTCGCCCTTTCAAACATTTATGCATTACAACTTCAGGGAGCAAAAGTAATGGTTTGCGGACCAAAAACATTAATACCTAAGTACATAGATAAGCTTGGAGTAAAAGTTGAAACAGACTTGCGTAAGGCTTTAGAATGGTGCGATGTAGCGAATATGCTTCGCGTTCAAAACGAGCGTATGGATATCAGTTATTTTCCTTCAACTAGAGAATATACTCAACAATTTGGAGTCGATAAAGCTTTGCTAGATAGCTTAAATAAAGAGATTGTAATTATGCACCCAGGACCAATAAATCGTGGGGTAGAAATTACTAGTGACGTAGCAGATTCTAATCAAGCTATTATTCTTGATCAGGTCGAAAACGGAGTAGCAATTAGGATGGCTGTAATATATTTATTAGCTTCAAAAATAAAACAGTAATCATGATTTTAAATACAGAAGGTAACACAACAATAATTACTCAAGAAAAGGCTACGCCAATCGAGTTGGTTAAAAAAATTGAAGCGTTATACCCAAAGTTTAAAAACGATAACATTATAGTAAATCTGTCGTCTTTAGATACATTAACTTTAGAAAGTGTTGTAGAATTTCTTCAGGTTTCAAATAGTCACAGAAAGGCGAAACATTCTTTTGTGCTGGTAACCGATAAGATTAAATTAGACAATACGCCAGACGAAATTATTGTAGTGCCAACGTTAAAAGAAGCCTACGATATTATTGAAATGGAAGACATGGAAAGAGATTTAGGATTTTAAATTATGCAATTAACAATTCTAGGTTGTCATAGTGCAACGCCACGTATTTCGGCACATCAAACGGCTCAAGTTTTAGAAATTAAGAATCATGTGTTTTTAATTGACTGTGGAGAAGGGACGCAGGTACAACTTAGAAAATATAAGGTTAAATTTGACCGGATTAAACATATATTTATATCGCATCTTCATGGCGATCATTATTTCGGACTTATAGGATTAGTCTCAACGTTTAGACTCTTAACACGGGATACCGATTTACATATTTACGGTCCGAAGGGATTAGAGGAAGTGATTATGCTTCAAATGAAATTAGGCGGATCATGGACTAATTTTAAGTTAATCTTTCATGAATTAACGTCTAAAGAATCCGAACTCATTTATGAAGACGACACAGTAGAAGTGCACACCATACCACTTAAACATCGCGTATATACTAACGGATTCTTATTTAAGGAAAAAGTTGGTGAACGTAAACTAGATATGAATGCCATTTTAAATAATGACATTGATGTGGCGTACTACAGAAAATTAAAGCAAGGAGCAGACGTTATTAATGAAGCGGGAGTTTTAGTTAAAAATGAAGACTTAACCACAGATCCGACACCAACAAAAAGTTACGCGTTTTGTAGTGATACCGTGTATAATGAGTCTATTGTGCCCATTATAAAAGATGTCGATTTATTATATCACGAATCCACTTTTTTAGAAAAACACGAAAAAAACGCCTTTCCAACAAAACACTGTACGGCAAAACAAGCCGCTAGTATTGCTAAGCAAGCCCAAGCAAAACAACTTGTTTTAGGTCATTTTTCAACGCGTTACGACGATTTAAATGAATTTAAATGTGAAGCTCAGGAAGTTTATCAACCGGTAGATATTGCGGCGGCAGGAAAAGTATTTCAAATATAATCTGTAATTAGATTGAACTATGGAAGAACAAGATTTAAGTAGCTATAGAAAAGTTTACGAGAAGCGTGAATTGCTTACAGAAGACACGCCCGAAAATCCGTTAGAATTATTCAGAAGTTGGTTTTTAGAAGTAGATCAACATTTTTTAGAAGATGAAACTAATGCGATGACAGTTTCTACTATTGGATTAGACGGATTTCCAAAAAGTAGAGTTGTGCTTTTAAAACGATACACTTACGAAGGTTTTATATTTTATACCAATTATGAAAGTGAAAAAGGTAAAGCTATTTTAGCGAATCCTAATGTCTGTTTATCCTTCTTTTGGCCAAAAGCCGAACGTCAAATTATTATTAAAGGTAAAGCAGAAAAGATTCCTGAAAACATGAGCGATGGCTATTTCGAGTCTCGACCAAGAGGCAGTCAATTGGGAGCTATAGTCTCGCAACAAAG
Source organism: Formosa sp. F44 (assembly GCF_056238645.1). Next base: position 956,807 of record NZ_JBWDLJ010000001.1, on the reverse strand, counting down.
CGAAGTTATAGAAAGTCGCGATGTTTTAGATCTTAATTTAAAAGCTTTAGAAGAATCGTTTACAGGTAAAGAAATTCCTAGACCAGAGTATTGGGGCGGATTTATAGTGCGACCAGTAGAACTAGAGTTTTGGCAAGGAAGACCAAATAGATTGCATGATCGCATTCGCTATAAATTGGAAGATAATTACGATTGGACAAAAGAGCGTTTATCTCCATGATACCATAAAGTATTGGCATTAATGGTTAGTTCCATTTAAGTTTCAAAACATGGTTAATTTACATGCCATTAAGGGTAAATATGGCCATATTTTCGTTTTAACTTTTTCAAATTAAATTTAGATATTGATTTATTTATTAACTAAATTTAACACTTTAACTTTCTAAAATGCAACGTATGCTTTCTTTTAATAAGTATCATTTCATTGCCAGTGCTTTAGTTATATCGTTAAGTTTCTCTTCTTGTAACCAAGAAAAAAACGGAAGTGTAGCCGTAGCTCAACTAGCAGATTCTAGCTCGTCTACTATTTTTATTTCTAATGATAAAAAGCATGAATTTGTGGTTATTGCCAATCCAGGAAGTACCGATGGTAAAATTACAGTACATGATTCTAAAGAAAATAAAGAATATGCGTTACAACGTGTAGATAGTGGTAGTGGCATTAAATACCAAGGCGAAGATGGATATGCACTGTGGACAAAAGGTAGTGAGTTTGTTTGGAGCAAAAATGATGAAACTATTGCAAAAGGATCTTTAAAAACTACCGAAGTTAAGGTTGAAAAAGAGGTTGCAATTTCTAAATTTAATAGCAATCACTATGGTAATTTTGTAAGTAGTGATTACGATATGAGGGGTGAAGGTAGCGACTGGGTTGCTGTAATTGTTAAGCCTATTGATAGATTTAGAGTCAAGTTATCTGTCCGTTCTAGAGCCGACAAAAAAAGGGAGACCTGTACCTTTGATGCGATTGGATATGTTAGCGACGAGAATACATTAAAAGTTTCCGAAAACGGTATCAATATAGTATTCACGTTCACAAATAATGAGGTAAGCATCTCAACCATGTCTGAAATGGCTACAGACAAATTGGCCTATTTTTGTTCGGGTGGTGCGAGTTTAGCCGATACGTATTCTAAAATAGACGGTGATTTAGATCCAAATCAAATAGATAAAACAGGTTATTCTAAATCTTTAGAGTATAATAACATCTTATTCTTAATTGAAGAAAAAGACGGTATGGTAACCGTTACTCCAGAAGGCTTAGAAGCAGGTGCTGCAGAAACTTATACGGTAACTGGCGAAATTATTAATGCAGAAGTAGACGATTTAAATAACGATACTTTTCCGGAGCTATTAATATATACCAAATCTGGTGTACATAACATGGGGGAAGTTATTGGGTTTTCTGTAAATAATGGAAAATCGTTAAGTAAGATTAATATCCCTAAGGTTTCGGATAGTGCAGAAACAAATCAAGGTTATCAAGGTTATGACGAATTTGCAATGGTTGAAGGAACCTTTATTCAGCGTTTCCCGATATATGAAAATAACGAGCCTACAGAGAAAATTAGACAAATTCAGTATAAATTAGAAGACGCCGAGGGCATAAGACAGTTGGTAGTTAATAAAATTATGAATTATTAGAAAAGTAACTATACAGATTAAAACAAAAAATCTCGAGTCTATGCGCTCGAGATTTTTTGTTTTAATACCTATATCGGTTTAAAAGTAAAGGCTATATAAATTATAAAGTATATACCTGATTTTCTTGTTCTGACACCCGAATAAATGTAGTACGCTTAGTAAGTTCTTTTAAACGTTTAGCGCCTACGTAGGTACAGGTACTCCTAATACCACCTAAAATGTCATGAAGGGTATCATCTACCGGACCTTTAAAAGGAACTTTAACCGTTTTACCTTCACTCGCTCTATATTCGGCTACACCACCCACATATTTATCCATCGCAGTTTTGCTACTCATGCCATAAAATTGTTTGTAGGGTTTACCATCTATTTCAATTAACTCGCCTCCACTTTCTTCATGTCCAGCAAGCATTCCACCAAGCATAACAAAATCTGCACCAGCACCAAAGGCCTTAGATACGTCTCCTGGAACAGCGCAACCACCATCACTAATTATTTGTCCGCCTAAACCATGTGCGGCATCGGCACATTCTATAATAGCAGATAATTGCGGATAACCCACTCCGGTTTTTACTCGGGTTGTACATACCGATCCTGGGCCAATTCCAACTTTTACGATATCGGCACCGGACAGTATTAATTCTTCAACCATTTCTCCAGTAACTACATTTCCAGCGATTATAATTTTGTCTGGAAATTGTGCTCTTGTCTTTTTTACAAATTTCACGAAATGTTCAGAATACCCGTTTGCGACATCTATACAGATAAATCGAAGTTTAGGATGTTTATCAAAAATCTGTCTTAATTTTTCTATGTCTTTACTGCCTGTTCCTGTACTAACGGCAATATAATTTTCTATATGTTCTGGAGCATCAGTTAAAAACTGATCCCAGTCTTGGAAACTATAATGTTTATGTATAGCAGTAAAAAGCTTTTGTTTTGCTAATGCTAGAGCTAAAGGAAACGTTCCTACAGTATCCATATTAGCCGCCATTATTGGCACACCCGTCCAAGTTTTCTGACTGTGTAAAAATGTAAATTCGCGCTCCAAATTAACTTGCGAACGACTTTTTAAGGTCGATCGTTTTGGGCGAAACATAACATCTTTAAAGCCTAATTTAATTTCATTTTCAATACGCATATAAATGGGGATTAGTGATATTATAAAAATACGGGTTAAGTTCTGTATACGGAAGTAGATTTCAAAAAAAAGCTCAAAATTAATGTCGCATGTACATTAATTTTGAGCTTAAATTTAAGAAAAATTCTGTTTTATTTAGATGCTAAAAAGCTAATTTCAACATTAACAAATTTTGGTAAGTTGGCAACTTCTACAGTTTCTCTTGCAGGAGCTGTTGCTTCGTCGAAATACTGACCGTAAACTTCGTTTATTTGTGCAAAATTATTCATGTCGCTTATAAATATCGATGTTTTAATGATATCTTCAAACGTCATATCTGCAGCCTTTAATATTGCATTTATGTTTTCCATTACTTGTTTTGTTTCCGTTTTAATATCGTCTAAAACCAATTCGCTAGTTGAAGGATTAATAGCAATTTGACCTGAAGCATATAACATTCCGTTTTTTAAAACAGCTTGATTATAAGGTCCGATAGGAGCAGGAGCATTAGGTGTTGTAATTATCGTTTTCATATCTATAATTTTAAAGTTGTTGATCTGGTTGTAAACGTTTATCGTATTTAAGGTCGCTTAAAATACTAGATTTAATTCCTATAAAGAAATACCAAGATTTTCTAGAGCTAAAAGGGACCCAACTAAAATTCATTCTCCAACTTTCTAAATCACGTTCTAAACGTAATTGTGTATACGTGAAGCCTAAGTTTTTAAAGTCGTATCCTGAAGATGCTCCAACGCTCCATTTTGGAGAAAGACTAACATCTCCAGAGAACATTAACGAGTGTGACGACACTTCATTTTGACGTTGCGTATTCGAATAATTTACGGCATACGCTAAGTTTAAAGTCCACGGAATTTTAAATTTATAAAACTCGTTGTCTTCCTTTTCTTCATCTTCTTCGTCATCATTATCAAAGAAACTTTGGTCGGTAAAATCTTGCGACACCCCAAACAAATCATCCGCTCGACCACCACCACGCAGATTTTCTTGTATACCACGTTGATCTTCTTCGTCTTTTTTCTCTCCACTAAATAAATCATTAGATAGCGAATAACTTAGAGTTAGGTTGGCAGATGTTAATCTAAATAAACTACCATTATTATTAATATTGTAAACGTCTATTTTATTATTATTATTATCTAAAGCATACGGGTCTAATGTAGCTCCGAAATTAATATTCATTTTGTTATTCAAAATCTGAGTACCACCACTAACACGGACTGGGCTCCATTGTAAAGAATCTCCCGCAATATTATAAGAGGTAGAAAAATTTAAGTTATTAAGTAACATCACTTTTTTAGCTTCGGTAGCCGTAGTGTCTTTGTCTCTTACTTTGGCTTCGAAATTATTGGCAAGCGACAGTCCTATAGACGAAGAAAAGTTCTGATTAGGAGATCCAAATATACTTTCTTCAAATCTAGAATACGAATCTTGCGTAGTTCCATCGGCAGAAATCACATCGTACGTGTCGTAATACTGATCGAAAGACGGATTAATGTTATAACTAATTGCAGGTCTAATAACGTGTCTAATAGCTTGTATTTTTGGATTTTCGCCTTCTTTCTTAAAATCGAACATTCCATAAATAGTTGTTCCTAAACTGGTACTAAAATTATACGTTCTATAAGCGTCAAAGCCATTAACAGATTCGGTAATCACTTCATCTGTATCCTGATCGTAATATTTCTCAACGGTTTTAAACGTCCAGTTTTCTTGGAAAGTCGATCCTGCACTTAAACTAAAATGCTTAAATAATTTAAAGTTTGTACTTAACGGAATATTGTGTTGTACCCCAGCTCTAGCGTCTTCGAACATTTCAGGTTTAAAGAACAAAGAGTCCGTGGTTTGAATTTGATTTTCGGCACGGACAGAGTATTGAAAATTTATATTTTGAATAATTCCTTTTGAAGAACCTGTTTTTGGAGCAAAAGGAAACACACGTCCTACACTTCCTTGAAAGGTAGGTAAGGTCATGTTTATTTGTTCAGTCTGTGTGTTTTGAGAGTGCGTTGCAGTAACACTTAAATTAACTTGTGGCTCTCCCGTAAAAGATTTAGAGTACGATACAGATGAAGACAGCGTATTATTTAAAAAGTTACCCGTGTTTATCTGATTTACAGACTGCTGATAGTAGGAACTACTACCTAAGTTTACCGATGCAGAAAAACTAGAATTAGGATTCGATTTAGAATCTTGACTGTGCGACCAACGAATGTTATATACAGTAGATTTTGAGTAATCTGGAAACCCTTTTTCACTATTAATTAAGCTCTCGTATCTAAACGCCGCGCTACCTCTAAATTTATACTTCGTAGCGTAAGTGGTCTCTGCTCTAAATCCGTAACTCCCATTGGTATAATAATCTGCTAAAAGGGCTAAATCTACATAATCGCTTATAGCAAAATAGTAACCTCCATTTTGAAGAAAATATCCTCTGGTACTATCTTCTCCAAAAGTAGGTATTATAATACCTGAAGTTTGAGTGTCTGTTAATGGGAAAAATCCGAAAGGCACAGCAATTGGTGTAGGCACATTAGCAATAACCATATGTGTTGGTCCAACAACTATTTTTTTACCAGGAACAAATTTAATTTTACTCGCCTTAAAATAGTAATCTGGATCTTCTACATCTTCAGAAGTCGTAAAACGAGCTTTCGCCATAAAAACGACAGAATCATTTTCCTTTTTTACTATAGGTGCTAGAATATTAAATCCGCTTTGTTCTGTTTTAGAATTAAAAATTAAAGCTTTTTTAGTATCAAAATTAAACCGAATTGAATCGGGTTCAACAACGCTTTGTCCTTGTGTAAATACCGGTTTTTGAGTTAAAACTCCGGAGGTATCTTGTATCCGACCAGCATAAACTTCATTTTTACTGTAGTCAATAACAATCACTCCTGCCTTAATATTCATGTCTTGGTAATCTACTTCGGCCTCATTATATAGGTATAATTTTTGCTCTAAGCGGTTGAAAGACGAATAGTCTTTGGCGTGATATTTGACATTATCGGTTAGAAATTCTTTTTTAAGTTTTACGCTATCCAACCTTATAGTATCTTGAGCAGCCTCGGTTATGCTTTTTACAGCAACGGAATCTACACTTATACTTGGTGTATAAAGTGGAATGTCTTGAGTAATAGGTTGTATAACCTTAGCGCGGGTTGGTAGGTCTTGAGAAAAGACAGTCGTGTTTATGAGCACTGTAAAACTTAAAGCTAAAAGTATTTGAAAGTAGTTTGTACGCAATGCTTTTAAATGTATTTTTGTAAAGTCAGGTTTAGTGTATGAAAGGCCAAAATTACATATATTTTTTTGTGATTGATTAATATTCACTAAATTTTAATAATAATCAGATGCCTTAAGTGTTATAGTCTATATGAAAACAAAATCCATATTATTTTTTTTATCCTTTATCTCAATAATCTTATTAACCTCCTTTAAAAGTGATAAACCGCTCTATTCTAGTAAATTTGTAGTTGTTTTAGATGCTGGTCATGGTGGTCACGACCCCGGAAAACCTACCAAATATGGGTTTACCGAGAAAGAAGTGGCTTTAAAAATTGTTTTAAAAATAGGGGCAGAGTTAGAAAAAAACAAGGATATAAAAGTGATTTATACCCGAAAAACCGATGTCTTCGTTACTTTAAGAGGTCGGGCTCAAATAGCAAATCAAGCCGATGCCGATTTATTTGTATCTGTACATTGTAATGCTCACCATTCTCAAGCTTCTGGAACTGAGACTTATGTGGTAGGAGTTGCTAATACCAAGCGTAATTTTGATGTTGCCAAACAGGAAAACGAAGTTATTCTTTTAGAGGATGATTACGAAACACATTACGACGGATTTAATCCTAACGCACCTGAATCATTAATTGGTTTAACATTAATGCAAGAAGATTATATTGATTACAGTATTATGCTTGCGGGAATGATTGAAAGTAATTTTGCGAATAAACTTAAACGTAAAAGTCGTGGGGTTAAGCAAGCCAGTTTATGGGTAATGCATAATACGTATATGCCAAGTGTGCTTATAGAAACTGGATTTATTACAAATAGTGAGGAAGGCCGTTATTTAAACTCTAGTAAGGGGCAAACAGAAATTTCGACAGCTATAAAAGATGCTATTTTAGAATACAAAACATCGTTAGATTTAAACATTGGTGAAAATATTGGTGCACCAAGAGTGCAAGCCATTAGTAAAGATGATGATCTTGAAGATACGGAAACTTCGGAACCATATAGCGATGTCGTTTTTAAAGTGCAAATTGCAGCGAGCTCTAAGAAATTGGAAACAAAACCTTTTAATTTTAATGGTTTAAGCACAGTATCTAGAGATAAAATAGGTGCGATTTATAAATATTATTACGGTAATACGTCAGATTATTCTGTAATAAAAGATTTGCTTATTCACGCCAAAGCCAGAGGGTTTGATACAAGTTTTATTGTTGCATTTAAAAATGGTGAGCAAGTGCATTTGGACAAAGTGCTAAATTAGTACATCAAATTAAGTGTATTCTAATTTTATTATTTCTAATTTTGTTTATAAACTAAAATCATTGCTTTGAAGATATCAAGAGAAGTTAAAACAGCTATCCTAGTTATTGCTGGAGTATTATTTTTAATATTTGGGATAAACTTTTTGAAGGGTGTAAATTTATTTTCATCTTCCAGAACATTTTATGTAATATATGAAAATGTAGAAGGGCTAACACCTTCAACACCGGTAACCATTAACGGGTTACAAGTCGGTAATGTAAAAGACATTACGTTACAAGAGGATGCTAAATTGTTAGTGACACTAATAATCGATAATGATTATTCTTTTTCAAAGAATAGTAAAGCGGAGTTGTATGATACCAGTTTAATTGGTGGTAAGTCTGTGGCTATCGTGCCTGCGTTGGATAATGCAGAAGTCGCTAAAGACAACGATTATCTAATGGCTTCAAGAAAATCTGGTCTGACAGATATTGTTGGAGAAAAATTAGCTCCACTGCAGGAAAAAATAGAATCGTTAACGAATAATGCAGACTCCTTACTTTTAAATGTAAATAGTATTTTCGACGAAAAGACTAAATCGAGTTTACAAAATGCTATTGCGTCTTTAGACCAAACAATTTCTTCGTTTCAAAAAACATCTAATAGTTTAAACGGTGTTATAGCAGATAACCGAGAAAATTTAAATACAACACTTACTAATTTTAGTAATGCTTCTACTAATATTTCTAAAATTTCAGATTCTCTAGCGGCGACTAACTTTTCTGCTGTTGTAAACAATTTAGAAGAAACCTTATCTACTTTTAACGGTGTTTTAGCCGATGTTAATAATGGAGAAGGTTCCTTAGGGAAATTATTAAAAGACGATAAATTGTATAGTAACCTAGAAGGTGCATCACTTCAATTAGAACAATTACTTCAGGATATGAAATTAAATCCAAAACGCTATGTGCATTTTTCTTTATTTGGAAAAAGACCAGGCGATTTTGATGCTGAAGAAAACCAAGCCGATGATAACGGTTTAAATGTAGACGTCCAGCCAACCACAACTAACTAAAACATATGAGCATCATTCCTAACATATTATTTGCAATACTTTTAATTGTCGGAATCGGTTATTTTGCGAAAAACGTAAAAAAAATAGTCCGTAACATTAAGCTTGGTCAAGATGTCGATGTTAGTGATCATACTTCACAACGTTGGAAAAATATGGCCATGATTGCTCTAGGGCAAAGTAAAATGGTTAAACGACCTATTGCAGGTTTTTTACACATTATTGTGTATGTTGGGTTTGTAATTATAAATATCGAAGTTTTAGAAATTATTATCGATGGCCTTTTCGGAACACATAGAATATTCTCTTCTATAGGCAGTTTATATGGAGTATTAATTGGTACTTTCGAAATTCTAGCCTTTTTGGTATTGGTCTCTGTCATTATATTTTGGATTCGAAGAAACGTAATAAAATTACAGCGGTTCTGGAAATCTGAAATGAAAGGCTGGCCAAAGCATGATGGAAACATTATTTTATATATTGAAATGGTGCTAATGGTATTGTTTCTTGTTATGAATGCTACCGATGCCCATTTTCAGGCCATGAATAACGGTAATGTAATCAGTCAGTTTATAGCTCCATTATTTAGTACGCTTTCAGAAACTACGCTACATATTATAGAAAGAAGCGCATGGTGGTTTCATATTATCGGCATTCTAGCCTTCTTAAATTATTTATACTATTCCAAGCACTTACATATTTTATTAGCTTTTCCAAATACGTATTACGGAAAAGTTAAACCAAAAGGGCAGTTAGATAATCTTGAAGCGGTAACGAAAGAAGTCATGCTTATGATGGATCCTAATGCCGATCCTTTTGCTGCTCCAGCAGAAAGTGAAGCTGAAGAAGACATTTCAAAATTTGGAGCTAGCGATGTGCAAGACTTAAATTGGGTACAGCTGTTAAATGCATATACGTGTACCGAATGTGGGCGTTGTACTAGTGAGTGTCCTGCCAACCAAACAGGAAAAAAATTATCGCCTCGTAAAATCATGATGGATACGAGAGATCGTTTGGAAGAAGTTGGTAAGAATATAGATGCTAATAATGGTGTCTTTAACGACGATGGGAAACAATTGTTAGGCGATTATATTACTAATGAAGAACTTTGGGCTTGTACCTCGTGTAATGCTTGTGTAGAAGCTTGCCCAATAAGTATCGATCCCTTATCGATAATTATAGACATGAGACGATATTTAGTCATGGAACAGTCTGCTGCTCCAGCAGAATTAAATAACATGATGACAAACATAGAAAATAATGGCGCCCCTTGGCCTTATAACCAAATGGACCGTTTAAACTGGAAAGACGAATAAGTATATTATGCTTAAAGTTAATATATACATTAAATCAGAATAGATAAATGAGCGAATTACTAAAAGTGCCTACTATGGCAGAATATATGGCTCAAGGCAAGCAACCAGATGTTTTATTTTGGGTAGGCTGTGCCGGAAGTTTTGATGATAGAGCAAAAAAAATCACCAAAGCATTTGTAAAGTTATTAAACAAGGCGAATGTAGATTTTGCGGTTTTAGGTACGGAGGAGAGTTGTACTGGAGATCCAGCAAAACGAGCAGGTAACGAGTTTTTATTTCAAATGCAAGCGGTTTCAAATATCGAAGTTTTAAATGCTTACGAGGTTAAAAAAATCGTAACAGCATGTCCCCATTGCTTTAATACCATCAAAAATGAATATCCTCAATTAGGTGGGAATTATGAGGTTATGCACCATACTCAGTTTTTGAAATCTCTATTAGAAGAAGGGAAATTAAGCATTGAAGGTGGACAATACAAAGGGAAACGTATTACATTCCACGATCCGTGTTATTTAGGTCGTGCCAATAATGTGTACGAAGCACCTCGGGATCTTATTAAGAAATTAGAAGCCGAATTGGTTGAAATGAAAAACTGTAAAAGCAAAGGATTATGTTGTGGAGCAGGTGGTGCGCAAATGTTTAAAGATGCAGAGAAAGGTGACAAAGAAGTGAATGTAGAGCGTACCGAACAAGCCATGGAAGTTAAACCAGATATTATCGCTGCAGGGTGTCCGTTTTGTAATACTATGATGACGGATGGTGTAAAGGCAAAAGATAAAGAAGCCGACGTAGAAGTTATGGATATAGCCGAGCTTATTGCAAATGCACAAGATTTATAGAAATTCTTATCAGAATTCTTTACAAACAAATTACAGATTAAAACATAGTTAAAAAAAGATGTTAGTAGATTTTAATACATTACCAGAAACTTCAAAGGTTTGGATTTATCAAGCAAATCGTTCATTTAATGATCAAGAATTAGAAGAGATAAAATCTAAATTAGATGTCTTTATAGAAAATTGGACCGCTCATGGTGCCGATTTAAGTGCAGGTTACGAAATAAAATATAAGCGTTTTATCATTCTTGGCCTAAATCAAGAAGTTAATAATGCTACAGGGTGTTCTGTAGATGCTTCTGTTCATTTTATTCAGCAATTAGAAAAAGATTACAATGTCGATTTATTAGACAAAATGAATGTGTCTTATAAACAAGGCGAATTTGTAGCTTACAAAACCTTGAGCGAATTTAGAAAAATGGCTAAAGACAAGGCGGTATCTAAAAACACTATTGTTTTTAATAATTTAGTAACAAATATTGCAGAGTATAACGAAAATTGGGAAGTTCCTGCTAGTGAAAGTTGGCATAACAGATTTCTTAAATAGTATATGTTATTAGTTTAAGACGTAAAGTCTAGTTCACTATAAATTTCAAACCTACAGAATCTATAATCAATATAATAAGGCCTTTCATGCTAAAAAGGCCTTTAATTTTTCATTTTAAAAACCAAACGATATTATGAATAATGAGATTTTCTTATTAAACATTTCGGGGCAAGATAAGCCTGGATTAACATCAAGTTTAACAGGTGTTTTAGCACAATATGGTGCTAAAGTACTGGATATTGGTCAAGCCAATATTCATGATACCTTGTCTTTAGGTATTTTATTTGAAATAAAATCGAAGAAAAAATCGGCTGCTGTTTTAAAAGATTTACTGTTTAAAGCTTACGAATTAGGAATCACAGCAAAATTTACACCTATTACATTAGACGATTATGAAGATTGGGTAACACTGCAAGGTAAAGACCGCTATATCATTACCATCTTAGGAGAGAAGTTGGCTGCAGAACAGATTTCTGAAGTCACCAAAGTAATCTCCGAAAAGAATTTAAACATCGATGCGATTAAACGTCTAACCGGGCGTTTGTCTTTAGTCAAAGAAGAGGAATATCCTAGAGCTTCAATTCAATTATCCATAAGAGGAGAAATTAAAGATAAGTCGGAAATTACGGCAAAATTCATGCAAATTTCTCGTGAATTGGATGTCGATATCGCTTTTCAAGAAGATAATATTTATAGACGTAACAGACGTTTGGTGTGTTTTGATATGGATTCTACTTTAATTCAGACCGAAGTTATCGATGAGCTAGCAGAACTTGCAGGCGTTGGTACACAGGTTAAGGCAATTACAGAATCTGCTATGCAGGGCGAAATTGATTTTAATGAAAGTTTTAAACAACGTATGAAACTTTTAGAAGGATTAAGCGAAGAAGTTTTACAACAAGTTGCGGTAAAATTACCTATTACCAAAGGCGCTAGACGTTTAATTAATACGCTTAAAAAATACGGATTTAAAACAGCAATTTTATCAGGAGGATTTACGTATTTCGGACATTATCTTCAAAAGGAATTGGGGATCGATTATGTTTACGCAAACCAATTAGAAATTATAGATGGTAAGCTTACTGGTGGTTATCTTGGTGATATAGTAGATGGTAATAAAAAAGCGGAGTATTTAAAAGAAATCGCAATTAAAGAAGGTATTGATATTGCTCAAACCATAGCTGTTGGCGATGGTGCTAACGATTTACCAATGCTTAACCTTGCTGGTTTAGGAATTGCTTTTCACGCAAAACCTAAGGTAAAAGACAATGCCCAGAGTTCTATTTCGAGTATTGGGTTAGATGGAGTTTTATATTTATTAGGCTATCACGATAGATATATTGACTTGGTAGAATAACCTCAAATTATATAAAGTATTTAAAAGCTTTGTTCAAATTATTTTGAATGAAGCTTTTTATATTTTAATTAAAATGAGTTTAAAAACTAAAATAAGGATTGATTATTAGTTGTTTAGGTTCATATCTTTATCTGACTTCATTTTTTAACGAATTGGATTTTTTATAGATTTCAAACTGTTCATTAATTCTTTATAAATCTATCATAAAGTCTTTTTAACTTCATTTTAAATATGGTATTTTGCCTACAGTTTTACCCTCAAGAATATATTTACATTCAAACAGAATTTTCATGCGCAACATTTTATATATCTCTCTCATAATTTTTAGTATTAACCTTACTTTTAGTCAGAATTCTACTAATCCTTTGGTTACAAAGGATGCTATTGCTCAACAAAAATGGGTAGATAGTGTGTATACAAAATTAACGCTTCAAGAGCGTATTGGACAATTGTTTATGGTTCGTGCCATGACATCTGCAAATACAAGAGATGTAACCGCTATTAAAAATCTTATCAAAAACAATCATATTGGAGGTATCATTTATTCTAAGGGAGGTCCTGTAAAATTGGCAAAACTAAATAATACTTATCAAGGCATGTCTAAAGTGCCTATGTTAATCGGTATGGATGCAGAATGGGGATTAAGCATGCGACTAGATTCTACTTATGCGTTTCCATGGAATATGACTTTAGGTGCGATTAAGGATAAGGCTTTAGTAGAGCAGGCCGGAAAACATATAGGTGAGCATTGTAAACGTTTGGGGATTCATTTTAATTTTGGACCGGACGTAGATATTAATACAAATCCTAAAAACCCAATTATTGGAAACCGTTCTTTTGGGGAAGATCGAGACGAAGTTACTGAACATGCAGTAGCCTTTATGAAAGGGTTGCAAAGTGCAGGTGTCATGGCTACAGGGAAACATTTTCCTGGGCATGGAGATACCGAAACAGATTCTCATAAAGCTTTGCCAACCATTACTTTTTCTGAAAAACGAATAGATTCTATCGAGTTGTATCCGTATAAAAAAATGATTAAAAATGGGATGGAAAGTGTTATGGTAGCGCATTTAAATGTTCCTAGTTTAGAGTCTAGACCGGATTTTCCTTCATCATTATCTAAAGCCATCATTACCGATCTATTAAAAGAAAAAATGGGATTTGAAGGCTTAATCTTCACCGATGCTTTAGAGATGAAAGGGGTAGCAAATTTTAGTAGTCCAGGAGATATCGACTTAGCGGCATTCTTAGCCGGAAATGATATTTTATTAATTTCGGAAGATGTTCCAAAAGCTATGGCTAAAATTACTGAAGCTTATAATAATAAAACAATTACCGAAGAGCGTTTGGCTTATTCTGTGAAGAAAATATTGATGTCTAAATATAAAGTTGGTTTAAATAAGTACAAACCTATTGAAATTACCAACTTGGTTAAGGATTTAAATAGACTTGAAGACGATATTTTAAATGAAGAATTATTTGAAAATGCCATTACCGTTGTGAAAAACGATAAGGATGTTTTGCCAATTCGTGATTTAGATAAAAAATCTATTGCTTACATAAAATTAGGAGACGACAGCGGGACGCCGTTTTTTAATGAATTAAAGAAATATTCTAAAGTACACGAAGTGCGATCGGATGCTTACCAATTTGTAAAAGGTAAATTAGACAGTTATAATACCGTTATTGTGGGGTTACATCGCTCGAATGCTAATCCTTGGAAAAGCTATAGTTTCACTTCTCAAGAAATTCAGTTATTAGATAGTATTGCCAAAAACCATACTGTTATTTTAGATGTTTTTGTAAAACCCTATGCGTTATTAGATTTACCTGCGATAGATAATATTGAAGGAATAATGGTAAGTTACCAAAACAGCGTCGTGTCTCAACAAAAATCGGCTCAAATTATTTTTGGAGCACTTCCAGCTAAAGGGAAATTGCCCGTTTCGGTGGGTAATGGCTTACATGTTGGCGATGGAATCCCAATCAGTTCCATTTCAAGATTAGGTTATACCGTACCAGAACGTGTGGGAATCGATTCCAAAAAATTACATAAAATAGATGCTGTTGCGCAACGTGCCGTGGACGATCATATGACGCCTGGTTTACAGCTTTTAGTGGCTAGAAAAGGTAAGGTGATTTACAATCAGAATTTCGGAAAACATACGTATGAAGCTAACTCCGAAGTTGTAAAATTTAATGATATTTACGATATCGCATCGTTAACAAAAATTGTGTCCAGCTTGCCGTTATTAATGGAAATTGTAGAGCAAGACGATGAAATTTCAATCAATTCAAAACTTTCAGACTTATTACCGGAGTATGTGGGATCTAATAAAGCCAATATAACGCTTAAAGAAATGTTGTCGCATTATGCGCGATTAAAACCCTGGATTCCTTTTTATGTTGCAACACTAGACTCGGCCAAACAGCCGAGTTCTGAATATTATAGCAATGCGCCAAGTGAACTTTTTAATATTAAAGTGGCTAATAATATTTACTTAAAACGTGACTATCCAGATACTATTCAGAAGATTATAAAAGAAACCGACTTGTTAACTAAGACCGGATACCGTTATAGTGACTTACCTTATTATATTTTAAAGAAATTTATTGAGGTTTATTACGACAGAACATTAGATCATTTAATTCAAACTAAATTTTATGAGCCATTAGGGATGAATTTATCCACCTATAACCCATATTTAAAGTTTCCTATGAAGGACATTGTACCAACAGAAAACGATACATATTACAGGCATCAAGTAGTGCAAGGTTATGTTCACGATATGGGAGCGGCCATGCAGAATGGTGTCGGTGGCCATGCCGGTGTATTTAGTAATGCCAACGATATTGCCAAAATTATGCAGATGTATTTACAAAAAGGATTTTATGGCGATAAGCGGTATCTCAAGCCAGAGACGGTAGATATGTTTAATAAAACGTATTATTCTAGCAAAGGAAACCGACGTGGTTTAGGATTTGATAAACCACAATTGGGAACAAGTGGCCCGACTTGTGGTTGCGTATCTATGAAAAGTTTTGGGCATTCTGGTTTTACAGGAACCTATACTTGGGCAGATCCGGACGAAGAATTAGTGTATGTCTTTTTAGCAAACAGAACGTATCCGTCTGCCGAAATTAACATGCTTTTACGAGAGAATATTAGAACCGATATTCAAGAACTTATTTACGAAGCAATTATAAAATAAAGATGATTATAGGACTTGTTTGTTATCCAACATTTGGAGGGAGTGGAGTAGTTGCTACAGAATTAGGATTAGAGTTAGCGAAACGCGGACACGAAATACATTTTATTACTTACAACCAGCCCGTGCGGTTGGATTTATTGGGAAACAAAGTACATTTTCATGAAGTTAATGTACCGGAATATCCATTATTTCATTATCAGCCTTATGAGTTGGCCTTATCTAGCAAATTAGTAGATACGGTAAAACTACATAAAATTGAAGTGTTACACGTACATTATGCCATACCTCATGCGTATGCCGCATATATGGCTAAGAAAATGTTACAAGAAGAAGGTATCCATCTTCCCATTGTAACCACGCTTCATGGTACAGATATTACCTTGGTGGGAAGTCATCCATTTTATAAATCTGCCGTAACGTTTAGCATTAATAAATCGGATGCCGTTACAGCGGTTTCTGAAAGTTTAAAGTACGATACCTTTAGATTATTCGATATTAAAAACGATATCCATGTTATTACCAATTTTATCGATATCGAAAAATATAAACATAGTTATACCGATTGCCAACGTGGTATGATGGCTCCAGATAACGAAAAAATTATTACTCACATTAGTAATTTAAGACCCGTAAAACGGATTACCGATGTGATTAAAATTTTCTATAATATTCAGAAGGAAATTCCTGCAAAATTAATGGTAATTGGTGAAGGTCCGGATAAAGAAAAAGCCGAATATTTATGTCAGGAATTAGGCATATTGGATAAAGTGGTGTTCTTTGGACGAAGTAACGAAATTGATAAAATTTTATGTTTTTCCGATTTGTTTCTGTTACCGTCGGAAACCGAAAGTTTTGGGTTGGCAGCATTAGAAGCTATGGCTTCAGGTGTCCCTGTAATTTCTAGTAATACTGGCGGTATTCCAGAAGTAAATATTAATGGTATCACAGGTTTTTTAAGTGATGTTGGAGATATAGAAAATATGAGTGAGAATGCGATTCATATATTAAGTGATGAAGCCCGATTGGAGCAATTTAAGCATAACGCAAAAGAACGTTCGTATGTCTTCGATTTACATAATATTGTGCCACAATACGAAAAACTATACGAGCAAACCATTGCTAAAGGTCCTCAGCATGATTTAGTTTAATTCATAATAAATACTATTTAAAACACTTCAGGTTTAGTAAAAATCTGAAGTGTTTTATTTTTAAAGCTATGTCTATGTTATAAGAAGTATAGCGATACTCTTGTTAGTCTTATCAACTATCGTTACATTTATTTGATGCCTATACACGATGTATTTTATTTTAGACTATTATGACCAAATCTGTTTCTACACATTTACCAGAATTACAAAACGCTTTAGAAGGGGAATTGTTTTACGACGACTTAATGAAGTCTATTTACGCCACAGATGCTTCTGTTTATAGACGATTGCCTCTAGCGGTAGCGTATCCAAAACTTGAAACAGATTTAAAAGTACTTATAGATTTTGCAAATACTAATGGCATTACTCTAATTCCAAGAACTGCCGGAACATCTTTAGCGGGTCAGTGTGTGGGCGACGGAATTGTAGTTGATGTTTCTAAGTATTTCACAGAAATTATTGCTATAAATAAAGAAGCGAGAACAGTAACGGTGCAACCTGGGATTGTTAGAGATTTTTTGAACCTTCAATTACAACCATATGGTTTATTTTTCGCGCCAGATACATCAACTTCTAATCGTTGTATGATTGGTGGTATGGTTGGAAATAATTCTTCGGGAACGACATCTATTCAGTATGGTGTGACGCGTGATAAAGTGTTAGAACTCAAAACCATTTTAAGCGACGGAAGTGAAGCTGTTTTTGGTAATTTAACTTCAGAAGAATTTTTACAGAAAACAACCTTACCAAATCTCGAAGGACGATTATATAAAACCATTTACGAGGCGTTAAAATCTGATGCGGTGCGTTCTCAGATTCATGAAGCGTTTCCTAAACCAGAAATACATCGCAGAAACACAGGGTACGCTATTGATAAATTAATAGACTGTTCTGTGTTTCAAGAGTCTGCTAAACCTTTTAATATGTGTAACCTGTTGGCTGGTAGCGAGGGAACTTTGGCTTTTTCTACAGAGATTACACTGCAGTTAGATGTTTTGCCACCAACGGCACGTATAATGGTAGCCGCGCATTTTAAAAGCGTAGAAGATGCTTTAGTAGCGACTACAACCTGCATGCAACACCATTTGTATTTATGCGAGATGATGGATAAAACCATATTAGATTGCACTAAAAACAATTTAAAACAGCAAGAAAACAGACAGTTTGTGGTTGGCGATCCGGAAGCTATTTTAATGTGCGAATTAAAAAGTGCATCGCAAGCCGATGTTAAAATTCAGGCAGATGCTTTAGTAAATGCACTAGAAGCACAAGGTTTAAGTTATGCGAATGTGGTTTTATCTGACGATGATATTGATAAAGCTATTGATTTAAGAAAAGCGGGATTAGGCCTTCTAGGTAATATTATTGGCGATAAAAAAGCGGTGGCTTGTATTGAAGATACGGCGGTAGCATTACCTGATTTTGCTAATTACATAAATGAATTTACAGCCTTAATGAAAGGTTATAATCAGAAAGCAATTTACTATGCTCATGCCGGAGCTGGAGAATTGCATTTACGTCCGGTTCTGAATCTTAAACTGAGTAAGGATGTAGTTCTATTCAGAAAAATTACTACGGACATAGCATATATTGTTAAGAAATATGGTGGTTCTATGTCTGGCGAACATGGCGATGGCATTGTACGTTCAGAATTTATTCCTTTAATGATTGGCGAGGAGAATTACAACATTATAAAACGGATTAAGTCTGTATTTGATCCAAATCATATTTTTAATGCAGGGAAAATTGTGGATTCTTTTCCTATGGATGAAGGATTGCGCTATGTTCCTGATCGCATAGAACCTGAGATAGAAACACTACTAGATTTTTCTGCTTCAGAAGGTATTTTAAGACAAGCGGAAAAATGTAATGGGAGTGGAGATTGCAGAAAACTAGCCGAGCTAGGTGGTACCATGTGCCCAAGTTATCGCGCCACACGACATGAAAAAGATTCCACTCGCGCTAGAGCAAATGCGCTTCGAGA
Organism: Formosa sp. F44; assembly: GCF_056238645.1. The sequence goes on along the minus strand of NZ_JBWDLJ010000001.1, from coordinate 938,077 downwards.
ATTTTTAACACATACCGAAGCAGATAAAAATCCGTTTAATCATAAAGAATTAAAAGACATTTTAGATTTATGTTTAAGTTGTAAAGCGTGTTTAAACGAATGCCCAAGCACGGTAGATATATCGACTATGAAAGCCGAATTTCTGTATCAGTATCAGAAGGAAAATGGATTTGATTTTCGCTCAAAACTGTTCGCTCATAATAATAAAATCAACGAATGGTCGGCACATGTCTCTGCCGTTACGAACTTCTTCTTTAAGACGAAAATTACATCAAATATCATTAAAAAAACATTCGGTATTGCCAAAAATCGTAGTCTGCCATTACTCTCATCTAAAAGCTTAAATAGGCATATTCAAAACATTGATAATAAAGTATTTGATTCAAAAATAATAAAGTCAGTTTACTTTTTTGTAGACGAGTTTACCAACTTCTTAGATACCCCAGTGGGTTTAGATGCGATTGCTTTATTACAGGCGTTACATTACGACTTAAAGTTTGTGAAACACGAGGAATCTGGTCGTGCATTAATATCTAAAGGCTTTCTGGATCACGCCAAAAAGTACGCCAATAAAAACGTGAATATTTACAAAAGTCTAATAACGAAAGAGACGCCTTTAATTGGCGTAGAACCTTCTGCAATTTTTACGTTTAAAGATGAATATCTTATGCTGGCCGAAAATAAAGATGGCGCACGCCAAATTGCTAAGCATACTTATTTAATAGAAGATTTTCTGTTTTCAGAAATAGAAAAAGGACATATAAAAGCAGAACAGTTTCATACAGACGAGAAAATTATAAAGATACACTCGCATTGTCATCAAAAAGCAATGAGTAATCAGTTATCTACGTTCAAATTATTAAATCTGCCAACCAATTATAAAGCAACTATTATTCCTAGTGGTTGTTGCGGGATGGCAGGAAGCTTTGGTTACGAAAAAGAACATTATGAGGTGAGTATGGCGGTTGGAGAGCAAACATTATTTCCTGCAATAAGAAAGGCAAGTTCCCAAGTGGTTATTTCTGCAAATGGCACCAGTTGCCGACACCAAATTAAGGATGGGACAAATCGGGAGGCGCTTCATCCAGTAACCATTTTAAGGCGTGCTTTACTCTGATTTTTTCTTTTTAGATTTCTTCTTTTTATCAACTATGGTAATGGCTGCTATTAAATCCTGCATATTCATGTCTTTTAAATCTTCATCTACAAAGAAAGGCGATAGTTTGTCGTAGTTATAATTGTAAATTTTCCAACGCTTAAATTGATATTCTAAAGCCGTAAAGTTTTCTACCCAATCTCCAGAATTTAAATACATGGTTTTTCCAATCTTATTTTCTTTAATAAGCATTTTAGGCTGATGAATATGGCCACAAACAACATAGTCGTAACCTTGCTCTATGGCTAGGTCTGTTGCTACAGTCTCAAAATCACTAATATATTTTACAGCACCTTTAACTCCGTTTTTAATACGTTTAGAAATGGAATATTTTTCCCTTCCCATTTGAGATAATCCCCAATTAACCACTTGGTTTATTAAGATTAAAAAATCGTAGCCATAACCACCTAATTTGGCAAGCCATTTGGCATTCTGAATAGATACATCGAAGATATCGCCGTGAAAGAACCAAGCACTTTTTCCGTTAAGTTCGGTTACATATTTATCGACTATAGAAAAATTACCAATTTTAGCTCCGCTAAAGCGTCTAAGCATCTCGTCGTGATTTCCTGTAATGTAAATGACTTCGACACCGTCTGATGCCATATCCATTATTTTTTTTATCACTTGCATATGCGATTTCGGAAAATAACGTTTGCTAAATTGCCAAATATCTATAATATCGCCATTTAAAATTAATTTTTTGGGGTCTATGCTATTTAGGTAGGAATAAAGCGCTTTGGCATGGCAACCAAATGTTCCTAAATGCACATCCGATATAACGGCAACCTCTATTTTTCTTTTGATTTTCAATTAATTTAAGGGATTTTAGTATTGTTTTAAACAAATAACACAAACACATGTTACTTTAACTTAAACTCCTAATTAATTAATAAATAGGTTTTTGTAAAATTAATGTTACCCATTTAAATACAGTTAATTTTGCAATTCCTAACATTCTATTTTATTATTCATAATAATACAGTTAAATTAGCAAAAAAATACAGGTTGTTATGGCAGGAAATTCCTTCGGAAAAATTTTTAAACTCACTACTTTTGGTGAATCTCATGGTGTTGCATTAGGTGGTGTAATAGATGGGTGCCCAGCTGGGATTACTATAGATTTTGATGCCATTCAGAATGAAATGAATCGTAGAAAACCAGGCCAATCTGCAATAGTTACGCAACGAAAAGAACCAGATGAAGTTAAATTTTTATCAGGTATTTTTGAAGGTAAAACCACCGGAACTTCAATAGGCTTTATTATTGAAAACTCAAATCAGAAGTCTCACGATTACTCACATATAAAAAATTCTTTCCGTCCGTCGCATGCCGATTATGTTTACGAAAAGAAATACGGTGTTCGCGATTATAGAGGTGGTGGAAGAAGTTCTGCAAGAGAAACAGCGTGTCGTGTTGTCGCGGGTGCTGTGGCAAAGCAATTTTTAAATCAGATCGAAATTCATGCCTTTACATCTTCAGTAGGAGATATCTTTATGGAAAAACCATATCAAGATATCGATTTTAAAGATATTGAAAGTAACATAGTTCGTTGTCCTGATACTGAAACTGCAGATAAAATGATTTCTAAAATTAAGGAAATTAGAAAAGCTGGAGATACTATTGGAGGAACGGTGACTTGTGTGATTAAAAATGTCCCTGTGGGGTTAGGAGAACCTGTTTTCGATAAATTACACGCAGAATTAGGAAAAGCAATGTTGTCTATTAACGCTGTAAAAGGCTTTGAATACGGTAGCGGTTTTTGTGGTGCAAAGATGAAAGGGAGTGAGCATAACGATTTATATAATACAGACGGTACCACTAAAACAAATCTTTCAGGAGGAATTCAGGGAGGTATAAGTAACGGTATGGATATATACTTTAGAGTGGCTTTTAAACCTGTGGCTACCATTATGCAAACACAAGATACTATCGATAAAGATGGTAATATTGTAAAAATGGAAGGCAAAGGAAGACACGATCCTTGTGTTGTACCAAGAGCTGTACCTATTGTAGAGGCAATGGCAGCATTAGTATTGGCAGATTACTTTTTACTAGATAAAACATATCAATAAAATTAATACATAAATTTGTTTAAGGTTTTCTATTAGAATTCATAAATCGATATACTGTCGATTAAAATTCTAATAGAAAACCTTTTATTTTTTTACGCAAACGGCTAACTTAACCAACAATATAAAAAACACGATAATTTTACTATGAAGAAACTCGCATTGCATTGGCAAATATTATTAGGAATGATTTTAGGCGTTGTGTTCGCATTAATTATGACACAATTTGAATGGGGAAGTACATTTGTTAGCAAATGGATAAAGCCATTCGGAAACATGTTTATTAGTGCTTTAAAATTAATAGCAGTTCCGTTAATACTAGGGTCTTTAATAAAAGGAGTTTCAGATTTAAAAGACATTTCCAAACTTTCTCTAATGGGAGGACGTACTATTGGAATTTATATTTTCACCACATTAATTGCTGTTACCATAGGTTTAGGCATTGTTAATATTATTAAACCGGGACATTCCATATCTGAAGAAACCAGACTGCAATTAGTAGAAAGTTATAAAGGAGATGCGGATTCTAAAATTGCCGCGGCCGCGAAACAAAAAGAAGCAGGACCTTTACAGGCATTAGAAGATATTGTACCGAGTAACATCTTTCAAGCAGCTAGCGATAACGGTAATATGTTACAGGTCATCTTTTTTGCTATATTTTTTGGAGTCGGTTTAATCTTAATTCCAGAAGAACAATCTAAACCCGTTAAAGATTTTTTCGATGGTTTTAACGAAGTCATTTTAAAACTTATCGATATCATTATGTTAGTGGCGCCATTTGGTGTATTTGCCTTACTTGCCGCTTTAATTGTAGAAGCACCTAGTACAGATTTATTTAAAGCGCTTAGTTGGTATGCGTTAAGTGTGGTTTTAGGATTAGCACTGATGATGTTGGTATATGCTGGAATCGTTTATCTGTTCACAAAAAAGACACCTACATTCTTTTTTAACGGAATTTCACCGGCGCAGCTTTTAGCTTTTTCAACAAGTAGTAGTGCGGCTACCTTACCGCTAACTATGGAGCGTGTTGAAGAACATTTAGGGGTAGAAGAAGAAGTTGCTAGTTTTGTATTGCCTATTGGTGCAACCATAAATATGGATGGTACCAGTTTGTATCAGGCTGTTGCGGCTGTTTTTATAGCCCAGGCCTTTGGAATGGATTTAAGTTTAAGTGCACAATTAGGAATTATAGCTACAGCGACTTTGGCCTCTATAGGAAGCGCTGCTGTACCTGGAGCAGGAATGGTTATGTTAGTTATAGTGTTAGCACAAGCTGGTATACCGGAAGCTGGTTTAGCACTTATTTTCGCTGTAGATAGACCTTTGGATATGTGTCGTACTACGGTAAATATTACTGGAGACGCTGCAGTTTCTATGTTAGTTGCTAAGTCTGTAGGAAAACTTGGTGAACCAAAAGAAAAGCATTGGGACGATAATTATAAGAAATAATCTTTATTAAATATTTTGTATAAATAGATGACTTTAAGCTTATTATGAATCGTTATTGAAATAATGTATTTAGTTAATTTTAAAACTGTAATCTATATAATAAGTATTAACCTTTCAACTTAGTTTCTAAATAAAAGGTTAATTTTTTGGTTATAACTAAACGATTGGTTAGTTTTGTACTGTATTTAGAAATTATGGCTAGAAGAAAAGAATATATTGAAGAAGAAGTTATCGAAAAAGCGATGCATGTCTTTTGGCGTAATGGTTATGAAACCACCTCTATGCAAATGCTTGAAAAGGAAATGGGTATAAATAAGTTTTCAATCTATTCAAGTTTTGGAAGTAAAAATGGTTTGTTCCTTGAAAGTGTTAAGTGTTATAAAAAGAAATTAAATAAATTGATAGGTATTTTAAAATCTTCGACTAAAGGTATTGAAGGCTTAAAAGATTACTTTAAAGACTTTATAATATTTAGTAAAGATAATGAAATCGGTAGAGGGTGTTTAATTACAAATACAGCAAATGAGGTTTGCGAGCGTACCGATGAAGACATTAAAAAGGTTTTAGCAACCTTTACTAACGAGGTTAGAGATGTGTTTAAATCTGTTTTAGCTCAGGACAAAACTAAAGACGAATCCACTTTAGAAGCACAAGCCGATTATTTATTAATAGCTATGATTGGTTTATCATCTGCTTCTAAATTATTTAATAGCGTACAATTAGATCATTATATAGAACACGTTTTTAAAAACGTTTAATATTTTTTTACAACATAACTAAATGATTGTTTAGTTATAAATAACTTTAAAATAAAACATTATGACAACATTAAAAATCCAGAATAAAGAGACAGCACCAAAAGAAAGCATTGCTTTATTAGAAAAATCAGAAAAAGCTAACGGAATGATTCCAGGCTTACATGGGGTATTAGCAGGTTCTCCTCAATTATTTGAGGCTTACCAAACGCTACACGAATTATTTTCTAATTCGTCTTTCAATAAAGAAGAATTAACCGTTGTTTGGCAAACGATTAACGTTGAGCATGCTTGTCATTATTGTGTTCCTGCACATACAGGAATTGCTAAAATGATGAAGGTGGATGACGCTATTACTGAAGCCCTACGTAACGAAACACCTCTAGAAGATGCTAAATTAGAAGCTTTACGTACGTTAACATTAGCTATGGTTCGTAATCGCGGACATGTATCTCAAGAAGAATTAGAAGCGTTTTATGCTGCAGGTTACGGAGAAAGACAAGTACTAGATATTATTTTAGGACTATCTCAAAAGGTAATTAGTAATTATACAAATCATGTAGCAAACACACCAGTAGATGCTCCATTCCAAAAATTTGCTTGGTCTAAAGAAAATGAGTAACCTCCCACGTTACCATTAACTAGTAGCTTGTGCACCTTTTGTATTTTTACAGAAGGTGTACTAATTTTATAAAAACATGAAATTATGATAAAAGTATCTGTAATGTATCCAAACACCAAAGATGTTAAGTTTGATACAGCGTATTATAAAAACACCCATTTACCAATGGTTTCTAAAGCGTGTGGTGATGCTTTAAAAGGTATAGAGTTAGATTTGGGCCTAGTAGGTAGAACGCCAAACGAACCGGCTCCATACATTGCGATTGCACATTTGTTATTTGAAAATTTAGTATCTTTTCAAAAGGCTTTCGGGCCCAATGCCGAAACTTTTGCGGCCGATTTAAAGAACTACTCTAATGTTAAGGGAGAACTTCAAATAAGTGAACTTATAAAATTTTGAATATGAAAGATAAATTGAAAATAGATATAGTGTCCGATGTTGTATGCCCGTGGTGTACTATTGGATATAAAAGATTGGAAAAAGCGATTTCTGAATTGGGCATTCAAGATCAGGTAGAGATTGAATGGCAACCTTTTGAACTAAATCCGAATATGCCAGTTGAAGGTCAGGATTTAACAGAGCATATTGAGGAAAAATATGGATCGTCTTTAGAACAACAGAAAGAATCTCAGCAACACATGAAAGATGCTGGTGAGGATCTTGGTTTTACCTTCGATTATTTCGATGGATTTAAGATGGTTAATACTTTCGAAGGACACGTGTTATTAGAATACGCACATAAATTTGGTAAACAAACTGAATTAAAAATGCGACTAATGACCGCGTTTTTTAGCGAGCGACAAGATGTATCGGATAGATCAATTCTAAAACAAGCCTTATTAGATGTTGGCTTAAATGCAGAAGAAGGTTTAGCCTTGTTAGATAATAAAGAAGCTCGAGAAGAGGTAAAGAGTAAAGAGTTGTATTGGCAACAAATGGGAATATCTTCTGTGCCTACTATTGTATTTAATAGAAAGAGTGCGGTTACAGGAGCGCAACCGGTAGATGTATTTAAAAATGTATTACAAGAACTTTTAGAGGCATCTTAAAGGATTTATAACTTATTTTAAAACGTAAAAAAGCCTCATATAAAAATATATGAGGCTTTTTTAATATTAAGTACACTTCAATTTACTTTAAAGCTTTTTCTATTTTATCTGCGTATTCAGCAGCGTTTTTACTTACACTACTTGGATCTTCAATACTAGAAGTCACAACAGCTACAAGTTGTTTACCTTCTTCTGCATCTAAATTATAAGCTACAGTTTCTAAAACAAATGTTTTAACTGTTCTTGTTGTAGATGTTGCTGGCATATAGCTTCCAACACCAACGTATCCCATTGGGTGACCATAATAACCACCAAAACCACCGTAGTAACCAGGATACATTCCGTACATACCACCCATAGTTCCTCCAGCGTAATAACCACCATCGGTTGTAGTTTGTTGTTGTTCAGAATAATCTTTAATAACACTTAATACCACACCATCATATCCTTCTCTTTTAATAGTTTCAGCAAGAGCTTCAGTCTGTGTTTGATCTAATTTCTTGTCAGGCTCTATATGAGGCATTTCTTTGAAACTTTCTGTTGCTTTATACCCTTTCGCACGTAAATGGCTTGCAATCTCTTGTTCGAAAGCAATACGCGCTTGGTTATTATCTGTTCTTGCAATTACAAGAATGTTTTTATCTTTTATAGAAGATACATTATCTGCTTTCCAAGAGTCTAAAACTTTAACACTAGAACAACTACTTAAAACTAAAGTAATCATAAGTATTAAAAGTGAGTAATTTGATGTTTTCATAAAGTGTATTATTATTTATTTATATAAGATTTCAAAAGTAAATGGTTAAAAGTTGATTTGAAAGAAAAAACAATGATTAAGTTGTTAAATTATTCAAAAAACTTAGTTTTCAAGGCTTTAGTAGGTATCATACAGTCGTCTTTTTTACCATACCAACGGTATCTGTTCTTAGCGATATAATCGTAAATAACGTCTCTTATCCCTTTAGGAACGATTAAAAATATACCTAATACATTTATAGGAAAATTTAATTGAGTGGCGATTCTTAAGGCCGCACTAGATTTTGTGTATAATTTATGGTCAGGTGTATATAGTAAAATAGAGTCCGTTTTACTGGTATCAATTTTAAAAGATTCTAGTATTGGTTTAGCTGTGTCACCTTGTAATGTGGTAAATTTAAAGATGTTTTTTTTATCGTGTCTAATAACAAATTGAACGGAATTATCGCATAAATTACAAACACCATCAAAAAGAACTAGTTTTTCGTTTTTAGCTAATGTTGTCATTATAATGTGATTAAAATTTTAGTTAGATTTAAAACGTATAGCCTAATGCAATACCATATCTAAAGGAAAATGCAGAAAACTGAGATCGTCTATTCACTTCTGATAATCTGAAATCTGAATTTATAAAGTCTAATATACTGTAATTTTCTAGTGCTTCATTAAAATCATCATAAAACTCATTAGGCAAATCCTTTTCGTTTTTAAATTTAAATTTATAGTGTCCAGATCCAGGGCCTGCAATCATAAAATCAATAGTAAAGTGTTTAGAAATAGGTAATTTATAACCTACCATTAATCCGGCAGAGGCAATGCTAACACTAGTGTCGAATTCGAAATCGTAAAGCTGATTATTGGAATTATTGTAGGTTCCTTCAACTTGACTTTTATACATGGAATACTTAAAATAGGCTCCCAAGTAAAATCCTGTTAGCATTTTTTTAGATGTCTGTCTTAAATAATAGCGTACTTCTGGGACAATTTGGTATCCTGTATAGAAAATTTCGTCGGTTTTAACTTTATTTCCATCAAGCCCAGAAATTTTAACTAAACCTTCTTTTCCTTTATAGGCAAGCCCTAATGTAGCTGTAAAATTATTCCAAATATAGCGTTCGTAAGACAGTTGGTATACGCCATTTATTAATTGTGGTAATTCTAAAGAGACTTCGTTCTTGTAATTGGTATTAAAGTCTGGATTACCTTTCTGAGAATACCCTAGTGTTACGACAAATAAAAGTAGAATGGGGATATATATGTTTCTCATGATGCGCTGGTTAGAGTCTTTAAATTACAAAATATCTATGTAATATGCATATAGGTTTTTAGCTATTTTTTAGCTTCAACAAGTTCTAATTGATCTAGATTTACATTAGTTGTGAAAATACCATAATTTACAATGGCCTTAGTTTTCTCTATCTTATCGATGCTTCCAATAGATTTTCCATCAATCATACGCACGCGATCACCTAATTTTAAAGTCACTTTTGGTTTTGGAGCCTCAATTGCTTTTTGTTTCGCAATCTTTTTCTTTTGTCGGATTACCTCAACTTTCTTTTCAGCTTCTTCAACCACTTTTTTCTCTTTGGCTTTCTGAACTTTTTTCTGCTTTACAGTAACGCGCTTTCGTTTAGAGTTTTCAATCTGAACCACTTTAAATACTTCGTCTAACATTTCCTTCTTACGTTTATTCTCGAAGTACTTTTCTGAAATATCATTTAGTTTCTGACCTAAATAAATTAATCGCTGATTGCTGTCGTAAAGCTCCTGATAGCTTTCTAGTTTCTTTTGAATTTTAGTGTTAATCTCCTCTAATTTTTCGGCTTCAGAAAGCTTTTTCTGTTCATTAACTTTAAGTGAACGTTCTGTTTTTTCTAATTTATTACGCTCTTTTTGCAGTTTCGCAATAGTGGCATCAAAACGGACTTTACTACCTTCAATTTTCTTTTTTGCTTTGTTAATTAGGCTATATGGAATCCCATTTTTCTGAGCGACTTCAAATGTAAACGAACTTCCTGCTTGGCCTAAGACCAATTTAAAAATAGGCTCTAAAGTCTGATTATTAAATTGCATATTGGCATTCTGCATATATGGCAATTCATTTGCAAGAATCTTTAAGTTGGAGTAGTGGGTGGTAATAATTCCGTAAGCTTCACGCTCGTAGAATTCTTCTAAAAACGACTCTGCAAGTGCGCCTCCCAATTCTGGATCCGAACCAGTTCCGAATTCATCAATTAAAAAGAGGGTTCTGCTATTACATTTTTTAAGGAAATAGTTCATCTGCTTTAAGCGATAACTATAGGTACTTAAATGATTCTCTATAGATTGATTATCTCCAATATCACTTAACACACGTTCGAAAATATACGTTTTACTACGTTCGTGCACAGGAATTAACATCCCACTTTGTAACATAACTTGTAATAATCCTACGGTTTTTAGCGTAATACTTTTTCCTCCGGCATTAGGTCCAGAAATAACAATAATTCTATTTCCTTCGTTTAAAGTAATGGTCTGCGGGTAGGTTTCCTTTCCTTTTTTTGAGTTTGTTAAAAACAGTAAGGGATGATAAGCATCGCGTAAAAACATACTGCGTTCTTCTGTAATTTCAGGAAGAATTGCGTTTAACGATTTTGCATATTGGGCTTTAGCAGCAATTAAATCTATATTAATTAAAAACGTCTGATAGTCTGATAATAACGTAGTATACGGACGAATAAAATTAGTTAGATCTTTAAGGATTTTTACAATTTCTTCTTTTTCCTCAAACTGCAAGTTGTGTAATTCTCTTGTATATCTTAACGTGGCTTCAGGTTCTATAAAAACAATACTACCTGTTTTACTACTTCCCATAATAGACCCTTTAACTTTTCGTCTATACATGGCTTTAACGGCTAAAACTCGCTTGTTTTCTACAACAGATTCTCGAATATCATCTAAATAATCTAAACCTTGGTACATGCTTAAAGCCGAAGTGAAACTTTGATTTATTTGGCCTTTAAGCTTATTCATAACCTGTCTTATCTCATAGAGAAGCGGTGATGCGTTATTCTTTATTTCTCCAAACCGATCTACAATAGTATTTATTTTTTCAATAAGGACTTTTGTAATTTCAATATGTGAAGCACTTTCGTATAAATTAGGATAGTATTCTATAAACTTTTTTAGAAAGACAATGATTTCATTGGTCGCCTGAGAAATTGCAACAATCTTTTTTAAACTATGAACTTCTAAATAGGTGTTTTCAATTTTAAGCAGTTTGAGCTCCTTAATAATATCGTCGAAACCATGATTAGGAATACGGTTGTCGTTATCGTAAGACGACACATATTCATGTGTTAACTGAAGCTCGCGCAAGACGTCTTCTTTATGTTTAAAAGGTGAAATTTCTAGGGCCGCATTGTGTCCTAAGCCAGTGATGCAATATTCACTTACTTGTTCTAATACCGTTTGAAATTCTAAATCTTGTAATGTTTTTTTGTGAATGTTTATCATCCTAAATTTTGAAACTTTTTAAAGACAACAAATTTAAGGAAATAAAAAGGTTAAAGCCTCTAAATGTAGACTGAAATTGTTAATACTATCATGATGAAAATTAGTAGTATTCCAACCAACGGCATCACAAAGCGTAACCATTTGTCGAAACCTATTTTAACGATCGCTAAAGAGGCTAAAATTAAACCTGTCGGATTTATAAGTGCGAATAGTCCCATTCCAAATTGATACGCATTCACAACCAAATCACGCCCAATGCCAACACCATCGGCTAAAGGCGCCATAATTGGCATGGTTAAAACGGCCATTCCTGAAGATGAAGGAATAAAAAATGAAAGTCCGCTGTATATATAAAGCATCGCATTTATAAAAACACCTTTATTCATTCCTTCTGTTAACGAACTGGCGTAAAACAAAAGGGAATCACTAATTAAACCATCTTCCATTAAAACCGTAACCCCACGAGCTATACCAATAATAAAAGCTACACCAAGTAAATCGTTCGCGCCTTTTATAAAAGTATCTACAAATGTCGCTTCTTTAATTCTCGCAATAACACCAATTAATATAGCGCCCACTAAAAATACAGTGGTCATTTCTAAAAACCACCAATCCAGTTGAGATACGCCATAAATCATAACCACGAAGCATAAGGAAAATACGATTAATATTAGTTTGTATTTAGTGGTAAGCCTTGTAGCGGTATCTAAATTTGTTAACGGAAATCGGACTTCAATATCTTGTTTTTGGTCGAAAATTATAGACTTAGACGGATTATTTTTTACACGTTGTGCATACCTAATAATGTATATTAAACAGATGATTAATCCTAAAACAAACACGATCAGGCGTGTTGTTAAACCAGTTGTCCAATTAATTCCAGCGGCATCTGAAGCTATTATTGTACAAAACGGATTCACTGTAGATGCCAAAGTACCAATACACGAACCTACATATATAGAGGCTAAGGCAACCATGGCATCGTATTTAGCAGCGAGAAAAACAGGAATAAGAATAGGATAGAAGGCTATAGTTTCTTCTGCGAGACCAAATGTTGTACCGCCAATAGCAATTAAAAATGTAATTACTATAATTAAAATATATTCTCGACCCTGTAGAGATTTTGCTAGTGACGAGATTCCAGCTTCAAAAGCACCACTAAAATTCATAATGCCAATAAAGCCTCCAATAATCAATACAAATAGAATAACGTCTATAGCCTCCATAATACCTTTAATAGGCGACTGTATAAACGCCATTACACCTTGCGGTTGGGCATCTAAAGTATGGTATGTATTAGGAATTCCTATAGGTTTCCAAATATCACCATTTGTAAATTTTTCGATGGGTATTTTAATATCGAAGTGCTCTAAGGTTTCTTGAGTTGCTGGAAGCACTATAGTCTCCGATTTTTTTTCTTGAGTAAAGGTATTAGAATCGGAGTTGTATGTTAATCTATCGTATTTTCCCGCTGGAATAATATAAGTTAATAAGGCTACTACACCAGCAATTATTAGTAAAACAGTTAGTGCTGTTGGGAATTTAATGGCTTTTAGTGAAGACATTTTTTTCGAATTTTATAAGCCGAAAGATAATACTATTTTTAAATTTGAACTTTCAAACCCCTGTATAAATGTCTAAAAACATAAATCCCGATTGGCGCCCTATTTTAAACTCTGAATTCGAAAAGCCTTATTTTAAAGGTTTATGGAACTTTGTTGAAGAAGAATATAATGTCGCGATTTGCTATCCGCCAAAATCAGAACTATTTAATGCTTTTAATTCATGTGCTTACAACGATTTAAAAGTTGTGATTTTAGGTCAGGATCCGTATCATGGCCAAGGACAAGCAAATGGTTTATGTTTTTCGGTTGCCGACGGCACACCACATCCTCCGTCTTTAAAAAATATTTTTAAGGAAATTGAATCGGATTTAGGGTTGGATTATCCCACAAGTGGAAATTTAGAGCGTTGGGCTAAGCAAGGAGTTTTACTGTTAAATGCTACGCTTACAGTTCGCGAACATGCACCCGCTAGTCATCAAAAACAAGGATGGGAAACCTTTACAGACCGTGTGATCTCTAAAATTAGTGACGAAAAAGAAAATATAGTGTTTTTACTATGGGGAGGTTATGCTAAGAAGAAATCAAAATTGATAGACACTAGGAAGCATTATATTTTAACTTCTGGACATCCTTCTCCATTGAGTGCTAATAGAGGATATTGGTTTGGCAATAAACATTTTAGTAAAACTAACTCCCTGTTGGAGCAAAATAATTTTTCTCAGATTGCTTGGTAGTGGTTTCGCGAATCATTTTTATTTGTTTCTGCTTATCAACTGTATGGTCAGTTAATTTATTACAACTAAAACATAATAATAAAATATTTATGATTAAAAGAACCACTATAATTAATGAAATGGTTAGTAGCATAATTTAGTTTGTTAATCGTAAATAAACTTAATAATTAGTTTTAAAATAACCTAATTATTTACAGTCATAATTGAATAATATGTAATTATATTGACTGTTACGACTTATATTCTTAAATTTTATTAAAACTTTTGAGCTTTTATTACATTTAGAATAAAAACTTGAATGTAAGGTTTCTATTTTAAGTTTAAAATTCTGTTTAGAGTATATGTGATAAGGCGTTCGACAAGTTGTCCTGGATCGCGACTAAATTCTCCCGTTGCACGATTTGCAATAATTGCATTTAGAGATAAGGCGTTATGGCCAAGTAGAGCCGACAAACCATAGATTGCGGCAGTTTCCATTTCAAAATTAACGACTTTTAATCCTTCAAAACTAAAAGAGTGTAACTTATCGTTTAAGTCTTCGTCCTGTATAGATAATCGTAAAACGCGTCCTTGTGGCCCATAGAATCCGCTCGCTGTAGCTGTAACTCCAGAACTGGTTTCTTCCGAGGTAAATAGCGCTTCTAAAGTTTTGCTATTCGTGAACAAGACAGGTAAGGATTTATTTGAATTCCATTGCGTATGTTCGACAAAAGCCGATTCGAAGGCTTTATGTCTAAAGTTTTCAATGTTATAAAAATGAAGCATGCCAGAGAAATCTAATCCGTAGGCGCTAATAGCAAAAGAATCCACTGGAACTTCTTTTTGAAGGGATCCCGAAGTCCCAACGCGAATAATATTTAAACTCGTGATGTCTTTTTTAATGGTACGCGTCTCAAAATCGATGTTAACTAACGCATCTAATTCGTTTAAAACAATATCAATATTATCGCAACCAATACCTGTAGAAACTACACTTATGCGTTTGCCTTTATATAAACCTGTTTCAGTTTTAAACTCACGCTTCTGAATGGAATATTCAACCGAATCAAAATGCTTTGTAATTTTACTAACCCGATCTTGGTCGCCTACTAAAATAATGGTATGCGCAATATGTTCTGGTTTTAAGTTTAAATGATAAACACTTCCGTCTGGATTTAATATTAATTCTGATTCTTTAATCGCCATAATTAACAGAGTTTACTAGCTTGTTTAGCTTTACATTAAAATTGAAATCTTTTTTCTTTACCCCACCATAAACCAAAGTATCTCTAATATCGTTTTCGTAATTAGCTTCAGCATTTAGGGCTTTTTTTCCATCTTCATTCAAGGTTAAACTATGCTCTTCTTCCTTATAAAACATACTTAACCTGTTTATTAAACGCTCGAACTGCATATCTCCATACCCATAAAATCCTTGGAAATTAAGGGCATAACCCATTAAATGATTTCTAGAATGTATGTCTCTGCGATCGATTATTCTAAGGATATTAAGTTCTAATTCGCTCAGGCCGCTCTCGGAATGAGGGAAACGTTGCAGGTGCGCTTTTAAACAATTACTAAGATATTCGAAAGAGGAATGTTTAACAATATAAGGTTTAATAAGGTTGTGATCTTTACCGTTATATAATTGCCAGATGGTACGTGCTAAATCTTTATCGTCTGCCGTTAAGCGCACGCGAGCATCATAATGATCTGTGAGTTGTGATGAACTTAATTCTGCTAATCCTTTAAGTTCGTTAACTCCATGAATACGTCCACTACACACTAAAAATAAAGGTAGATTAATTTTCTTCTGAAGTAGTAAATTAATCACACCTATAAGATTAATATGACAAAACAAATCATACTCGAACCAAAGGATAATTTCAGTATAGTTTTCGATATTATCTAGAACACTAATGTCTTTTCGTACTTTGTCAAAGTCAACTTCGACATCGTAAAACTCCTTCAAAAAATTCATTCGAATATCTAAAAACTTATCCGAATTAATGTGTTCAATAGTTGGTCCTTCGCAAAGCATTTCTTCCCAAGTTAATATTTCGCCTTTAAACTCTAATGCGACTAAATACTTGGTCAGGACGCTTCCGTTAGTGATATGTAATGTTGTGTTTTGATCCATATAATTATCCTCCAACGCGTTTAACATTAAACCCTTTTTCTTTTAAGATGGACATAATTTTATCTCGATAATCACCTTGAATAATTATTTTGTCATCTTTAAAACTACCACCAACACTAAGTTCCTTTTTAAGATCTTTAGCTAATAATTTAAAATCTTCAGTAGCACCGGTATAGCCTTCTAAAATTGTAATAGGTTTCCCTTTTCGTTTTTCATATTTACAAAGAATAGGATCGTCCTGAAGCCATAAGTTCGAATCCTTTTCTTCAGATGCTTGAGGCGTTTCTTCGTGTTCGGGAAATAAGTTTTTTAACTGATCTTTTAAATCCATAAGAACGATACTGTTTTATTTCTTTATTAAACCTAATTCAACTAATCGCTCGTATAAATAGTCTCCAGCTGTAATATCATCAAATTGTTTTGGATGATTATCATCTATACAATTCTCCAACACATTTAGTTTCATATCGCTAATAGGATGCATAAAAAACGGAATAGAATAGCGCGATGTTCCCCATAATTCTTTTGGTGGATTAATCACTCTGTGTATAGTAGATTTTAATTTGTTATTGGTATGTCTAGATAACATATCACCAACATTTATCATAAGCTCATCAGGCTGGGCAATGGCATCTATCCATTCGCCATCATTATTTTGCACCTGTAAACCACGACCTTGCGCACCCATTAAAAGAGTAATTAAATTTATATCGCCATGAGCGGCAGCACGCACAGCGGCTTTAGGCTCGGATGTAATTGGCGGGTAGTGAATAGGTCTTAAAATTGAATTCCCATTCTTAATATAGGCATCAAAGTATGTTTCTTCTAAATCTAAGTAAAGTGCCAAAGCACGAAGTACATATTTAGCCGTTTTTTCCAACATTTTATAAGCTTCCTCGCCCACAGTATTAAACTTAGGAAGTTCTGAAACTATTACGTTTTTAGGATACTCTGCTTCCAGCTTGGCATCGTTTTCTACATACTGACCAAAGTGCCAAAATTCTTTTAAATCGCCTTCTTTTTTGCCTTTGGCATGTTCTTTTCCAAAAGAAGTGTAACCACGCTGACCACCAATACCTTCAATTTCGTACGTATCTTTTTTCTCTTGAGGTAAGTCGAAAAAGTGTTTTATTTCCGAATATAAATCAGTTTCTAATTGCTCGTTTAAAAAATGACCTTTTAAAGCAACAAAACCAATGTCTTCGTATGCTCTTCCAATTTGATCTACAAACTGTTGTTTTTTTATGGGATCGTTAGATATAAAATCTCTTAAATCTACGCTAGGAATGCTATTCATATTTCTGAGTTATATTAGGCTAGATTTACAAATGTACAAAAAACAATGCGAGTTAAATTGAAACAATTTTGAGAAATTCGTAGTTTTTGAGAGATATTTTTGTGATATAATAGATTTAAAGGATTTGACGATAAATATGTAACTATAGTTTTCTTACTATGGTGTCTGTGATTTTCAAGAAGATAATATGAATGAATTGATATATCGTGTTTAATAGTTTGTTATATTTATAACCCACTAACAACTAAATAGATATGAAATTCACTTTTTACTTTTTAGCTTCGCTTTTTTTACTAGGATGTAAATCAGATTACAAAAAAGTTTCAGAACCAAAAATCCAACCTCCAATAGCAAAAATTCAGGCCGAGGAACTAACTGTACACGGAGACACGCGTATTGACAATTACTTTTGGATGCGCTTATCCGACGAACAAAAAAATGCAACTACTCCAGATGCCCAAACTCAAGATGTTATTGATTATCTAAATGCCGAAAACGATTATTTAGATAAGGTGATGGGGCATACAGATTCGCTTCAAACTATTCTATTTGATGAAATAAAGGGACGTATAAAGAAAGACGACGAATCGCTACCTGTGAATCATAATGGGTATTCCTATTATTCAAAGTTTAAGGAAGGAAATGATTATCCGTTGTACTGTCGTTCTAAACTAGGTACGGAAACGGAAGAAGTTATGCTAGACGGACCGGAATTATCTAAAGGTTTAACTTATTTCGGAATGGGAGTTCAAGCGGTTAGCCCAAACAATACATTATTGGCCTATGCTGTAGATACTATTTCTAGGAGACGATATACTGTGCGTTTTAAGAATTTAGAAACAGGTGATATGTTAGATGATGTCTTAGAAAATACCGCTGGTAGCGCAGTATGGGCAAACGATAATAAAACCGTGTTTTACACAACCAAGGATCCAGAAACCTTAAGAAGTAATAAAATATTTAAGCACAAGCTAGGAGATACTCAGGATTTGGATGTTTTAGTTTACGAAGAAAAAGATGACACCTTTAGATGTGCTGTGTTTAAGTCTAAGTCGGAAGCTTTTATATTTATTGGTAGTTTTCAAACCCTTTCTAACGAGTACCAATATATCGATGCGAATGTTCCAGATGGTGAACTAAAAGTGGTTCAGCCAAGAGAAAAGTATTTAGAATATTATGTCGATCATTATGCGAATCATTTTTACATCAGAACAAATAAAGACGGTGCTAAAAACTTTAAAATTGTGGAAACTCCAATACATGCAACAACACAAGAAAATTGGGTCGATGTTATACCACATCGCGACGATGTTCTTTTAGAAGATTTCGATTTGTTTAAAGAATACTTGGTTATTACTGAACGTGAAAACGGTTTGCGAAAACTTAGAATTAGAAATTGGAATGGAAATGAGCACTATTTACCATTTAACGATCCAACATATTTAACATATACCACATCTAATCTAGATTTCGATACCAATGTCTTAAGGTATAACTATTCGTCTTTAACAACACCTAACAGTACATTTGAATATAATATGAAATCAAAAGAGCAGGTATTATTAAAGCAAGAAGAAGTATTAGATTCTAATTTTAATCCAAACCTGTACGCTTCAGAACGTTTGTTTGCGACGGCCACCGATGGTACTAAAATTCCAATTTCTCTGGTGTATAAAAAAGGCATTACCAAATCAGGAAATAATCCTCTGCTTCTATACGGCTATGGCTCGTATGGTTCTATAATAGATGCCAATTTTAATTCGAGCAGATTAAGTCTTTTAGATCGCGGATTTATTTATGCTATTGCTCATGTTCGTGGCGGACAAGAAATGGGAAGAGACTGGTATGAAGATGGTAAGCTGTTAAATAAGAAAAACACATTTACAGATTTTATAGATTGCGCAGAATACCTAGTAGACGCTAATTATACATCTCCCGAACATTTATATGCCGAAGGCGGTAGTGCAGGAGGTTTGCTTATGGGAGCCATTGTAAATATGAAACCTAATTTATGGCACGGAGTTGTGGCCGCTGTGCCATTTGTAGATGTTGTTTCTACCATGTTAGATGAAACCATCCCGTTAACGACATTTGAATTTGATGAATGGGGAAACCCAAAAGATAGTATCTATTACGATTATATAAAGTCCTATTCGCCTTACGATAATGTTGAAGCCAAATCGTATCCCAATATGCTTATAACTACTGGGTATTGGGATAGCCAAGTGCAATATTGGGAACCAGCAAAATGGATAGCAAAATTACGAGCTACAAAAACAGACGACAATTTGTTAATTATGGATTGTAACATGGATGTTGGACATGGTGGTGCCTCAGGTCGTTTTGAACGCTATAAAATACAAGCCTTGAAATACGCCTTTTTACTAGATTTAGAAGGTGAAGCCCATTAAAAGTAGCACATACATAATATATAAGCGCCAGGATTTAAGTTCTGGCGTTTCTATATGTTCTGTAATTTATGAGTTGGATTTAAAATGTAACCATTTCAAACGGTTCTTGATAGTTGCTAAAAAGAGGGTATAATAGAATCGTTAATCTCCACATTGTAATTAAAAGCATAAATAGTTGTGAAAACCCTCCAAATCTTAACAAATTTTAGGAATGATTTTTGCTTACTTTAAAAATTATAAATTATTTTTGAGCTGTATAAATATCCCTATGAAGTATCTTTTTTTATTTATTACTTTTCTGTGCCTCTCAACTACGGCTTGGTCGCAAATAGATTCAAGGCAGGGTAACTCTCTTTTAATACCAGCTATTGAAAGTGAGGAGGGGAAAGCTACAGAAGTAAATAGTTTAGATATAAAACCTTTAGAAGCGCCTTCTTTAAATGAGTCTATTGATTCGGATAAAGTAAATGGTTTAACCGTTACCAAGCATCCGAGTTTAAATGTTAAAGAGGAATTCTCGATGTTTAATAAAAAGAAGTTCGGCAATCCAGCAGAACTTTTTCAAGATAATTTAGATAACCAATTGGTGATGCCGGATTCTGAAGCTGTAAATCCCGATGCAACGGGAAGTTTAGTCGATCAGTACTTTGGGGATTTTAAAACCACCTCAGGAACTGTTAATATAGTGTATAGAGATCATCAGGCATTCGATGGCGACCGCATTATGGTATTGGTAAACGACGATATTATAAAATCTAATGTATTGCTAACAAATGGCTTTAGTGGCTTTACTTTCGAGTTGCAACCTGGACTTAATAAAATCGATTTTCAAGCTCTGAATACTGGAAGTTCTGGGCCTAATACCGCCCAGTTTAAAGTATTAGACGAAGATGGTAACTACATATCAGGAAATACTTGGAACTTAGCTAAAGGGGTTAAAGGGTCTATTATTATAGTAAAGGAGTAATATAATCACTTCAAAAAACACCTCATATTTTTCATTAAAAGATAGGGCTTAACTATTTATTAAAATAGTTTTTTGTCTAGTGTTTATCAAATCCAAATACTTACATTATCTTTGTAAAGAATTGTAATGCGATTAATCGTCCTTTTAAAGACGTTAAGGTGTTCATTTCAATAAACTTAATTCTCAATTTAAAACAAGTAGTAATTTATGGCTAAGTCTCAACAGACGTACAATAAAATCGAAAAAGAAAAAGCACGTCAAAAAAAGCGTGAAGACAAACTAAAGAAAAAAGAAGCTCGTAAAGCTGAGTCTAAAGATTCTCAAGGTATTCAATTTGCCTATGTAGATCAATACGGAAATCTAACAGATACGCCACCAGATCCAGCAGATAAAATTAAAGTTGAAGCAGAAGATATTGTTATCGGAATTCCTAAAAAAGACGATAGTGATATTGAAGAAGTGGATCCAATTCGTAAAGGAAAAGTATCATTTTTTGATAGCTCTAAAGGTTTCGGATTTATTATCGATGCAGAAAATTCAGAAAAATATTTCTGTCACGTAAGTGGTTTAATTGATACTATTATCGAAAATGATAAAGTTCAGTTTGAATTAGAACGTGGTATGAAAGGTATGAATGCAGTTAGAGTTAAGAAAATTTAATCTTAAGTATAATTGCAATAAATTTTGTGATATCATTGTTGATATTCCTAGAAGTTAAATTTAACTTCTGAATATGATTTATAAAAAGACAGCTTTAAAAGGTGTCTTTTAACAATGATGATATTTCATGTTTTATACTAAAATTTACTCGCAGGAAGTTACTTGTTAGTTCTTTTTAGTGTAGAATAAATAAGATTATTTCTTTTCTTCAGATTCCATTTTGGAATCTGAATTGGTTTTAAAGGCAAGCGATTCTATTTATTTGAATGTCAATTTGGCTATTCAATAACTAAAAAGCCATTTTAAGTCTTCTTTTAGTGTAGTGCGTATTAAAGTTCGGTGCAATTTTGCTTATCTTCCGTTTGTATTCGGAATTAGGAATAACAAAATTGCAGTCTTTCTTTAGTATACAATTGATTTTTATTGAAACTTTCTTTTCTCAAACCAACGTCCAGCCAAACTAATGTTTAAAGTTAGCATATGGTAATTCTCTTTAATAAGGCCATCGTAAATTTGACCTTTTTTTCCATAAGAGTAGGCGATATTTAACATGGATACGGTATTGTAACTTACAGGTATTCCTAAACCAAGATTAAGAGAGTAGTTGTTTATCTTTTTATCATTAATTTCTAAGTTCCCACTATCGTAACTTAGTCCTGCGCGATACTGCATTCTGTTTCTAAATTTTAACGGATTCCCATTGGGATCAAATTCTATCCCGAATCCAAAAATATCTTGATCTACAAATGTTCCTAACTGATCGGTTTGGTCGGTGTCTGTCCAATATTTCTTTTTATAATCGAAAGCGACATTCACTTGCTCTAAAAATGTGGTTTGTATACCCACTCCAACTTCTAAGGGTAATTTAAAATCTTCTAAATCTTGTTCTAAACTAATATCACTATCGTACAATTGAGAAATATCTCTATATTGTATACCACTCAAATTAGTTGGTAAATTTACAGTGGCCCCTAAAGTTGTATTTTTTACGGGTTTGTACTGTATTCCGGCTCCAAATTGTAGTCCCGAATAACTGTTGGCGTCATAAATGTCTAATACATTAGTTCCGATATAATTCACTTCGTTTTCAATAATCTGACCGAATAAAACAGAACCCGTTACTCCAAGACTTAAATTGTCTAACACGGCGTAACCGTAATTTAATTTTAAATCGTTTAAACCTCCAGAACCATTAATGTCGCTGTAAAATGAGCTTATAGAACCTTCAATATCCCGTTCCAAATTGGTTAAATTATACCCTACACTAGTATATGGAATAAGCGTCACACTCACTCCTGATTTTTTATTTAAAGGAAAAGCAAATGCAACGTTAGAAAAGTTAGCTATGTTTTTGTATTCTTTAACGCCACCCTCTATTTGAATGCCGTATTCCGATTTTAGTCCCACATCAAAAAAGAATGTGTTTAAAGGGATACTGGACATAGAAGCGGGATTTAAATTATTAATAAACTCCGAAGAACTACCAGCAATTCCTGTGCCTCCTAAACTTATTGTTTTTCCTGTATTTGCTGTGTTAAATGTACCCATTCCATAAAGGGAATAAGGGGAACTCGATAACGAATTAGTCTGAGCAAATGCGGTCGAGACCATTAGACTTAAAGTTGCTGTAAATAAATTTATCTTAATACTCATTATATAGGGCGTAGTTTAATTCTAAAAATGTTTTCAAATTGTTTTCTTCGGAATCTTCTCCTTCCAAAATATAACGGTCTACAGAATCTGTAAATCCTTGAGATGTGATGCCTAAGAAAAGATTTGACGCATTGGTGGCGTTCAATTTTAAATCAAGAAAATATTTTAAAGAAATGACGTATGTTGTGTAATTAGAATCGAATTCATCTGTTAATTTTCGGCCGTAAACTATACTTCCTGTATAATCTGTTAAGGTGGTGACGATCTCAGATTTCTGATCGATGATATAGACATTTAAAGAATCTCGGGTAGATAGATTATCTGTATTTGAATTCTTTTTAAGCGATATCTTTAAATTGGCATCCATTATAGAACCCGAACCGTTAAGCGTATTAATACGTTCTATAAAAGGAATATCTATTTTGGTAGCTAACCCACTACCAGCTTGAATAAAATTTAAATTATCTGCAAGCGTACTCGGTAGTTCGTCGGTTTGTTCTTGTAAAGTGTTAAACACTGTTGTCCCGTAATCTGAAGTCATGTTGTTAAAGCTATTATCGGTGTCTATAGCGATGTCGTAATACCCTTCTTCGGTGTCATCTTCATTAGCAATAGAATAATATAATCTTAGTTTTGATGACGTTCCAATTCCTATTACAGCAGTATTTGCATCATCGGCTTCAATCATAATACCTTTATATTTATCTAGAAATTCGGTGCTACTATTAATTTCGTTGTCTTGAATGTCTTCAAATATTTGCTTACCATAATCTGAATTTAAAGTAAAATGAATGGAGTCTTCGCGTATGGGCGTCGGACTAAACTGCACACTTCCAATAGAAGTGGGATCCGTTTTAAAGGTGGCTGTGTTATAAAAGTAGTCTTCATCCGGTGTTATGGTTTCTAGTACTTCATAAACATTAAATTTTTGTGTCGGTATAGTATCGTTATAATAGTAATCTGTGTAATCTAATAAGAGTGCTACAGAGTCGTAAACGGCATCAGAGTCTATATAGAGCGAAGAGCTATTAAGCTGAATGTATGGTGTGGTTTTTACATGTCCAAAAGTAGGATCGGTATAACCACCTATTAAATAACGACTAGGTGTTGTTACAATAATCGAGTCGAATTTATAGGTAGATGTATTTACTGTAAAGGTATCTATGTAGAATACTTTTGTTCCATTATCTATCCAATCTTCTCCAATTACAGATGTGGTGTCAGAATCGCATGCTTGTAAAAGCATCATAAAACAACAGGCTCCAAGGAGTGTTCTAAAAAATATTGAGTTCATATGTAATTTTTAATATTAAGCGAACTTAAACGGTAAGCCTTTACTTTTAAAAAGAGATATACCAAATACACATTTACATCTTCAAACACCTTAAAATTCTCGATGTCTTTCATAAATCGTATTCATCGATTAAGAAAATGGGTTGGTATAGACAAATTCCTAACCTATCTACTTTATTTTCTAAAACTATAGTAAGCTTGTAGTTTTGGACTTGTTATTTAAAACATGCTGGCATATAATAAAACAGCAATTAAATTTATAAATGAATCTAAATATGAGTACAAATTCTACAAGAGTATTAATGTTGTGTGTATTAACATTAAGTCTGTTTAACTGTTCTAGCGACGATGATGGTGGCGACAGAGGAAACTGGAAACAACGTTCTGTTTTCGATGGTGTACCAAGAAGTAATGTTGTTGGTTTTGTTTTAGACAATATGGGGTATATGGGGACTGGTTACGATGGAGATGATTATTTGAATGATTTTTGGGAATATAATATAGACGGCGATTATTGGGTACAAAAAGCCGATTTCCCTGGTACAGAAAGAAGTTCTGCTTCTGGTTTTGCAGTTAATGGAAATGGTTATTTAGGTATCGGTTATGATGGAACGAATGAATTAAGTGATTTCTGGGAGTATAATAATGATACCAATCAATGGACGCAGAAAGCAGATTTTATTGGCGGACCAAGACGTGCGGCTATAGGATTTTCTGGAAATAATATGGGTTTTATCGGAACCGGATATGATGGTGATAACGATTTAAAGGATTTCTATAAATATAATCCAACAACCGATGAATGGTCTGAACTTGTTGGTTTTGGAGGAGAAAAACGTCGTTTTGCAACGTCTTTTAGTATAGGAGATAAAGTATACATCGGAACAGGTGTTAGTAACGGCTTGTATAAATCTGATTTCTGGGAATTTGATCCCGCTACAGAAGTGTTTAATAGATTAAATGATTTAGACGAAGAAGACGATTATAATATTACACGATCTAATGCTGTTGGATTTAGCATGGACGGATTAGGATATATCGTAACAGGTTATAATGGTGGTGTTTTAGGGTCTACATGGGAGTATAATCCAGGAACAGATTCTTGGGATGATATCACAAGTTTAGAGGCTTACACACGCCAAGATGCCTTAGGATTTTCTGACGGTAGTAGAGCATTTGTTCTTTTAGGACGAAGCGGTAGTTTGTATTTAGATGATAATTACGAGTTGTTTCCACAGGAAGATTATGATGATGAAGATTAATTTGTTGTCAATCAAATAAAATTACCCTTTAAATTAAATAATAGTTGTTTGTTTTTTTAATTAAATCCCCGGGTGTAATGCTGTATATCTGGGGATTATTTTGTTTACTTTATGAAGAATATATTAAAATTATTTTTAGTTTTCGGATCTATAGTGTTAATATGCGTAGTGGTATTTCAATTGAATAGCAATTCGGGTTATAATGTACATGTGTATAAAGTAAATACGGGGTATGGTTACGAGATTAGTATGGATAGTAAACTGTTAATAAAACAAGATCATGTTCCTGCAATTGCTGCACAACATACATTTTGTAATTCCGACGATGCTCTAAAAATCGCTAACTTGGTAGTTCGTAAACTGGAAAACAAGGAAAACCCTAGAATCACGAAAGCAGAATTAGATAAACATGCGATAGCACTAAACTGTTTAAATTAATAACAAATTAATAATGACTAAAAAAACACAACTTTTTAGAATTTTAAAAAAGGAAGGCTTTATACATCTCGTAATATGGGCTGTTTTTTTGTTTGTGTTTTTCCTCCAGGTGTATTTTAATACCGGAAGAATACCTAAAGCTTTCCTTAATTTCTTAATTGTTGGTATTTTTAGTTTCTATATTAATTATCTAATTTTAGTTCCATACTTTTTACTTAAAAAGAAGAATGTAAATTACTTTATAGCTGTTATTGGTTTAATTGTTTTATGTGTTGTTTTGGTTGAATTTGTTTTTCCTAAACCAGAAATAATTCATCGTTTACCACCACCACAAAACGATATGAACGACCCTGGCGAACGTCCTAGTTTTAGAGGTATTCGTATTGGATTTCCGTTGTTTTTTAATATCATTTTAATTCTTATAGGAACCGCTATTAAAATGTATTTAGAATGGGATAAAAACATTCAACATCAAAAAGAAGTGGAGTCTCAAAAATCGTCTGCCGAGCTTCATTTTCTTAAAAATCAGTTGAGTCCACATTTTTTATTCAATTCCTTAAATAGTATTTATTCGTTAACCAGTAAAAAATCTAATGATGCTCCAGAAGCTGTAATCATGCTTTCTGAGCTCATGCGATATATGCTGTACCAAGCAGATAATGAATTTGTAATGTTAAATGACGAATTAGATTATATTCAGAATTATTTAAAATTACAGCGTCTTAGGATTGCCAATAATCGCGACGTCACCTTACTGATTAGAGGAGGTATTTCACAACAAAAAATAAGACCTTTATTATTGATTGCATTTATTGAAAATGCATTTAAATACGGTACAGACTTTAAAGGAAACACATTGGTACGCATTGAAATTATAGTCAATGCTAACGAACTTAATTTCAAATGTGTTAATTTAATAGGTAACAGAAAACAAGATCCTGAAAATTCGGGTATAGGCTTGCAAAACACTAAGGATCGTTTACAGTTATTGTACCCAAACTTGCATACGCTTAAAATAGATACAGTAGACAATCAATATATCGTAAATTTAAACCTAAATCTTTCCGTATGAAATGTATCATTATAGATGACGAGCCTTTAGCTATAGATGTAGTCGAATCGTACTTAAAACAAATGGGAGGGATGGATATTGTAGCGAAATGTACTAATCCGTTAGAAGCGATTACGCTACTCAATAAACACAGTGTAGATTTAGTGTTTTTAGATATAGAAATGCCTAATTTAAGTGGTATTGATTTAGTGAAATCTATAGAAAACTTACCTCAATTTATATTTACAACAGCCTATCCGCAATATGCATTAGACGGTTTTAATTTAAATGCCACAGATTATTTAGTCAAACCCATCCCGTTTCACAGATTTATAAAAGCTGTAACGCGAGCAAAAGAAAAATACGAATTGGAACACTTACAACCTGCAAGTGGAATGCCAGTACCTATAGGCGCATTTCAGAAACAAGAAAACGATTTTATCTTTGTGAAATCGGAATATGAAAACATTAAAATTAAAACCGAAAACATTATATATGTTCAGGGGTTAAAGGATTACATTAAAATTCATATCGAAGGGACTAATAAAGCTATAATTACTTTATTAAGTTTTAAAGATATGATGGATAAATTACCAGGAAACAATCATTTTATGCGTGTTCATAAATCGTTTATTGTAAATGTAAACTCCATTAAAGCCTTACAAAAGACTAAAATTGTGTTACAAAACGATATGCGTATTCCAATTGGAGAAACGTTTAAAAAGGATGTTTTAGAACGTTTAGGCGTCTAAATTAAGTTCTCTTTTAATATCTAATAATTCCAAAGAATCTCCTGGTTGTAAGTCGTCAAGATAAATTGTTCCAACGCGAACTCGGACTAAACGGAGTGTTGGAAATCCTACTGCCGAAGTCATTTTACGGACTTGTCTAAATTTGCCTTCGTTTAATATAATCGAAACCCAAGAGGTCGGCCCGTGTCTTTCGTCTCTTAATTTTTTCCAGCGTTCGGGTAAATTAGGAACCTCAACTAACTTAAAAGCAGGGCAAGGTTTGGTAGTGTATTTGGTGCCGTTTAATCCTATTTCAACACCATTTTGTAAAGCTTTAATAGCCGCTTCGGTTATGTCGCCATCTACTTGGGCATAGTATTCTTTATCTACTTTCGAGCTGTTTACAAAATCACTCATTTTACCATCGGTAGTGAGTAATAAAAGCCCTTCAGATTTTTCATCTAAACGTCCAATAGACATAGTGCCTTCAGGGAATTCTCCCAACTCACCAAGTAACTTTTTACGATGCTGTTTTTGTCCGTTGTTTATAAACTGACTTAAATAGCCATAAGGTTTATATATTTTAAAGTGTTGATGCATAACTTTAAATTGATGCATTTAATGTTTTAAATACCAAGGCTTTTGTAAGTTTTTCTCCAGCCGATTTTTCTCTAATCGTATCAAAAGTAACTTTAAAATCGCAACCCGATTTATAGGCACTACAACCATAAGCGGTCTTGCCTTTCATAACGGTGCCTTGTTTACATTTCGGACATGTTAAAGTATCAGGAACTTCTGTTTTTGTTTCTTTTTTCACGGCGACTTTAGGTTCCAAAACCAGTTTAAAATCGTCGTCAAATCGCAACAAACCTTCAACAGTACCTTGCTCGGTTTTGAAACCTTTTAAGTTGACAGTCGATCCTTTTTGAAGTAAACGGATGTATTGTTTTTCAGAAATCTTTTTATCGCTAAAACTGAATGGCAATACGAATTTACAACCCGATTTAAATGCGCTACAACCGTAAGCCGATTTTCCTTTTATCAGGGTGCCTTGTTTACATTTCGGACAGTTCTCAGATAAAATACCTGCCTGTTTCTTTGTTTTAGCTTTTGCTGTCTTTTTTTCGGCATTAGCTTCATAAGAGATATTGGCACGTTTGGTTTCACTACGTACTTCGTACACCAACTCGTCTACCATGCGTTTCATGTTATTTATAAACGTTCCCGCATTGTATTCGCCTTTTTCAATATCTTTTAATTGCTTTTCCCATAGTCCTGTCAGTTCTGCAGATTTTAATAAATCGTTCTGAATAATATCTATCAACTGTATTCCAGTTGTAGTAGGCAGTAATTGTTTTTTATTACGGACAATGTATTTTCTTCGGAATAAGGTTTCAATAATATTGGCCCGTGTAGACGGTCTTCCAATACCATTTTCCTTCATGAGTTCACGCAAATCATCATCGTCTACTTGCTTACCAGCCGTTTCCATGGCACGTAGGAGGGAGGCTTCCGTAAACTGATTTGGTGGTTTGGTTTGCTTTTCTAAAAACGAAGGTTCATGAGGTCCTTTTTCACCTTTAACAAATGTGGGTAAAATGCCTGATTCTTTTTTCTCTTTATCAGGAGATTCAAATACAACACGCCACCCTTTTTTAAGAATTTCTTTTCCAGTGGTTTTAAAATTTACTTCGGCCGCTTTACCAATTACCGTGGTATTAGACACCGAACAATCATCGTAAAACACAGCAATAAAACGCTTTACTATAATGTCGTAAACCTGTTGCTGATTGTATTGTAAATTAATCTGAATCCCCGTTGGGATAATGGCGTGGTGATCGGTTACTTTTTTATCGTTGAATACTTTAGCCGATTTCTTAATTTTCTTGCCTAAAAGCGGTTCGGTTAAGGTGTTGTATTTTGTTAATTTCTGAAGAATGCCATGTACTTTTGGATAGACGTCGTTCGGTAAGAACGTAGTATCTACTCTAGGATAGGTCACCACCTTTTGCTCGTACAGCTTCTGAACGATTTTTAAAGTTTCATCTGCCGAAAATCCGAATTTCGTATTACAATATACCTGTAATCCTGTTAAATCGAATAATTTAGGCGCATATTCTGTGCCTTTCTTTTTGGTAATCGAAACAATTTCAAAATCGTCTTCTTTAACTTTATTGGCGAGTAATTCACCATCTTCCATCTTTAAAAAACGCCCTTCTTCATAACTAAATAAGGTGTCTCGATACATGGTTTGTAATTCCCAATACGGTTGTGGCTTAAAATTTTCAATCTCTTTAAAACGATTTACAACCATAGCCAAAGTTGGTGTTTGCACACGACCAATAGATAATACTTGTTTGTAGCCACCATGTTTAACGGTGTATAAACGCGTCGCATTCATCCCTAATAACCAGTCGCCAATCGCTCTAGAAAACCCAGCGTAATACAAATTATCGTATTGTTCAGACGGTTTTAAATGCTCGAAACCTTCTTTTATGGCTTCTGTGGTTAAGGACGAAATCCATAAGCGTTCTACCTTACCTTTATACTCTGCTTGGTCTAAAACCCAACGTTGTATTAATTCTCCCTCTTGACCAGCATCCCCGCAGTTTATAACCACATCGGCTCTGTCAAATAATCCTTTTACAATATTAAATTGCTTCTGAATACCGGAATCCGAAGTCACTTTGGTTTTAAACTTCTCGGGAAGCATGGGTAAATTGTTTAAATCCCAACTTTTCCAGTGTGGCTTATAGTCGTTTGGTTCAAACAATGTACATAAATGCCCAAAAGTGTAAGTTACCGCGTAGCCATTACCTTCGTAATATCCATCGTGTTTGGTATTCGCACCTAAAACAGACGCAATTTCACGGGCTACACTTGGCTTTTCGGCTATACAAACTTTCATTTTCTTTCCTTAAATAAGAGTCCGCAAAATATAACTTTTACGGAGTAAAAAGAAGCAGAGTTATCAGGAGTTATTAACGAATAATTTGGTCTTCAATTTTTAAGTTTTACATAAATTCCAATTGCTTTTCATCATTTTAATCAGATTTAGATATGGAAATTGACTATCGAACCCATATTTGCTTTCACTTCATTTAATTAGCTATATTTAGCCTAAACCTAATTTAACTTGATAAACATTTTATGAAAACATGTAACATTACAAAAATCGGACTGCCGGTTTTACTTTTTCTACTAGTATTTGCTTCCTGCAAAGAAGAACCAAAAGCTGTCGTTAGTCAGAAAGCAGAATTAAATACCTGGTTTGATGTGAAGTATGAAGAGTTACTTCAAATGAGTCCGATGCACTTAACTTCTCTAGGTCGAAAAGATTTAAATGATAAAATCGACGACATGAGTAAAGAAGCGGAAGATAGAAAACTCGCTTGGTATACCGAAAGTGCCAAAACGTTAAAAGAAACATTTGATTATGATAATTTGGATGAAGCAGACCAAGCTTCTTACGACTTATGGTTGTATCAATACGAGATGTTAAAGGAAGGCATGACGTATAGAGATATGGAATATGTATTTGAACAAATGCGTGGTGCACATACGTACTTTCCGAACTTCTTAATCAATTATCATAAAGTGGATAGTCTTCCAGACATGACGGCATATATTTCTAGAATTAAAGATGTAGGTGTTGCTATGAATCAATTATTGGTTAAAGCTCAAGACCAAGCCGATTTAGGTATATTACCTCCAAAATTTGCTTTCGAAACAGTTATTTCTCAAACCAAAGGATTACTTGATGGTAAAACAGTATTAGAAGATATGCATAGAAAAACCGATGCGCTTTTAGCTTCAGAACAAATTACGCCTGAAGAGGCTGAATCTTTAAAACAAGAATCTGCATCTGTAATTCAGGAAGCATTTATACCTGCGTATCAGAATCTTTTAACGTGGTTAGAATCTGAAATTGAAAATGCCGAAGCAACACCTACAGGGGTTAGCAGACATGACAATGGTAAAGATTTTTACAATTATCAGTTAAAAGTTTTTACTACTTCCAATCTAACAGCAGACCAAGTGCATGAAAAAGGATTAGAAGAAGTGGCTAGAATTAGAGAAGAAATGCTAGCGATTAAGGATAAAGTTGGTTTCGATGGCGACTTAAATGCGTTTTTTAAGTTTGTAGATAGCGACCCTCAATTTTACTTTCCAAATACAGACGAAGGTAGACAAGGATATTTAGATGAATCCACAAAATATCTGGATGCTATAGAGAAAAAATTACCCGATTACTTCGGAATTCTTCCTAAAGCCAAATTAGAAGTTAAACGTGTTGAAGCGTTTAGAGAACAAGATGGTGCACCACAACATTATAATGCAGGAACTCCGGATGGCTCTAGACCTGGAACGTATTATGTTCATCTTTCTGATATGAGTATGATGGACAAAACCACAATGGAAGGTGTCGCGTATCATGAAGGTCTACCAGGGCATCACATGCAAATTTCTATTGCTCAAGAATTAGAAGGTGTTCCACAGTTTAGAACTCAAGCAGGTTTTAGTGTGTATAGTGAAGGTTGGGCATTATATTCGGAAATATTGGCTAAGGAAATGGGCGGATACCAAAATCCGTATTACGATTTCGGACGCTTGGTTAATGAAATATGGAGAGCCATCCGTTTGGTGGTCGATACTGGATTACATGCCAAAGGCTGGACGGAAGCAGATGCGTTTAAATATTTTAAAGAAAACTCATCGGTGTCAGATGGTGCTATTACCGCAGAAGTACAACGCTATATGGTAATGCCTGGACAAGCGACATCTTACAAAATAGGAATGCTTAAAATTCAGGAATTACGTAAAACAGCAGAAGACAAATTAGGTGATAAATTTGATATAAAAGGATTTCACGACACCGTGCTTGGTGGAGGCGCTTTACCAATGGAATTATTAGAACGTCGCGTTAATATGTGGATTGATTCGCAAATGAAACACTA
Source organism: Formosa sp. F44 (assembly GCF_056238645.1). The sequence continues at coordinate 905,584 of NZ_JBWDLJ010000001.1, read as the reverse complement.
ACATTTTCATATATGCATTAAAGCATATAGTGAAGACATAAAAACGCCTTGTATCTTTATAAGATACAAGGCGTTTTCTATACATAAAGATGATATTTTAAAAAGAAATATCCCATTGAACTCTAAAACGTAAGCCGTTATCGTAAATTCCGGTCTGGTCTTGAAAGTTGAAGTATGTAACTTCAGACGTTAACTTATTTCTATGACCATTAAAAAACCAGTTAAATGCCAAAACAAATTCTTCTTCTAAATTATTAGATAAATGTGTATTCGGAATGTAATAAGCATAGCGCGCCGCAACCTCTAAGGGTTTTGGAAACTTAGGCCAGATACTATGGAAAAAATATCCAGACTGAAAATATGCACCTTTTAAATTAGTGGTTTGGTCATTTACATAATCGTAAATTTCTTTAGTATGAAATTCGTTTTGCCAAGATAATCCACGATACATAAAGGCAGTTTCTAGTAAAAATTGATTGACTTTATATTGTCCGTCTACACCATCTTCAAAACCAACTAATTGTCCGCCACCAGCTTGAGAAAAACGTGTATATGGGCTTCGGTTGGTAGTTCCCGCTACAGCAATTAAACCGGTAAAGTCTTCATAATAGGCCAAATCTGAACCCGTGAAACTCAATTCACGGCCCATAAAATTATATTGTAAACGCCCCACATACATTAAATGTTCGTCGTCATTTTCTGTGGAACCACGTCCCGTACCTGTTAAAATGGAAGCGTGATATGTAAAATCGGCAAATTTGCTCGGGTTAATTCTACCATAAAACTCAATACCTTGCTGTCTATCTAGAGTAAAAGGACGCGTTAAAATAGAACGGTCTGCCATTTGTTGTTTTCCAGAAGAAATTACACGTTCTCGGTTGTAATAGGTTTTCCATTGCCCAACTTTAATTTTAAAGAACGAATACTTTTCAATCATAACCCTGAAATCCATAAGATTTCCAGCAGATACTTCGTATTCCCAGTAGTATTTTAACCAAGGTTTATAAGCGTGACCCCCTATTTTTAAACGTGCTCTGTTTATCTTAAAAACCGTTTCCTTTTCGGAATATATTTCATCGTAGGTTACCGGATTTAAATCACTTGGAGTGGAAAATCTAAATTGTAAACGCGATTCTATATGAAGGGCATATTTCTCATCAGAAGTTTTAAACTCAAAACCTTCATCGGTATATTCAATTCCAATTTTTTGTTCCTTAACCGCCGTTGAATCTTTTAACGCATCAGATTTATCTTGTCCGTAACTTAAAGCAGTCGACAAATAAAGGCAAGACAGAAGTAAATAAAATAATGATTTGGTCGATTTTTTCATAAGGTATAAATAGTCGATACGAATTTAATAAACTCTAAATTATAAAATAATATTTATTAGTTTAAATCTACTCAAATGCCATTTATCTAGAATTCTGTATACACTAATGTGTAATAATTTATGGTTAGAAGATTTAGAAAACAATCCGAATTTAGTTGTCAATAACACTTAGCGCTAAACGAATTTTGAAGTAATCTAATTGTTCATCAAAGTAATCGTAATACGCTTTTAATGAGGTAGAACCTTCTATGTTTTCTTTTGCTTTTTTTACATCTTCAACTTCGCGTTTAGAAACAAAATCATAAATATTAATATCTTTTCCGTCGCTATGAAGCTTTGCAATGTGCGAGTAAACCGTGGTATCTCTTAATTTACGTTGCATAGAAATTTCTTCAATGGAGAGTCCTTTTTTATACAAATCGTAAGTCACTAAATGGGTCGAACGTTTTTTCTCTTTCTTAGGTTTAGACCCCAGAAACTTCATGATTTCTTCAATAAATTCATCACCATACGTTTCTGCTTTATGCTGACCAACACCGCTAACATCCATTAAATCCATGATACTCATCGGGCGGTCGCGTTCCATTTCCATTAAGGTTTTGTCACTAAAAATAAGGTAAGCCGGAATGTTTTCTTCTTTAGAAATTTTATAACGCAACTGACGTAAACGTTCAAATAACGAATCTGCCGTCGTTTTTGATGCACCACGTTTAACCTTCGTACGTTTTACTTTTTCTTTAACTTTTGGCTCGGCAATATGCACCGGTCGTGTTAACGATACTTTAGCGCCTTTAAACAATACATTATTAGAAAATTCGGTGAGTTGTAAGGCATTATTTTTATGAAATGCAATCTCGCAATACCCTTGATTCATAAGTTGAATAATAAAATGTTGCCAATCTTTCCAAGCGACATCTCTACCTATACCAAAGGTTTTTAATTTATCGTATCCCTTCTCTAAAATATTAGCATTATGAGACCCGCGTAACACATCTAAAATAGTCCCTATCGCTTCCTTTTCTTTAAGACGATATACAGCAGATAATATTTTTTGTGCGATAATAGTACCGTCGAAAATTTGTGGCGGATTCTTGCACACGTCACAATTTCCACAATTTTCTTCTAGTAACTCACCAAAGTAACTTAGCAAGATTTTTCGTCGGCATGTTGTTGCTTCACTAAATTGTTTCATGCGTTCCAACTTCGCAATCTGAACCTCTTCATTAGAAGCTCCAGACGCAAAACGACGTAATTGAATCACATCGGCATAACTATGAAACAGTAGAGCATGAGCTTTTAAGCCATCACGTCCCCCACGACCAATTTCTTGGTAGTATCCTTCAATGTTTTTAGGCATATTGTGGTGAATCACCCAGCGGACATTCGATTTGTCAATTCCCATTCCGAAAGCAACCGTAGCACAAACCACCTGAGTGGTGTCGTAAACAAAATCTTCTTGAACTTTGTTGCGTTCGTTAAAATTAAGTCCGGCATGATAGGCTGTAGCAGGAATTCCATTGCTGTTTAATTTCTTCGCAAGTTCTTCAGTGTTTTTTCTGCTTAAACAGTAAATAATTCCCGACTGATTAGGATGTTTTTTTACAAAACTGATAATCTGTTTTACTTTTTCAGTACCAGAACGCACTTCTAAAGAAATATTCTGTCTATCGAAAGAGGATATAAATTGTTGCGCATTCGGAATTTGTAACTGATCTAAAATATCCTGACGTGTAGCTTTATCTGCCGTGGCGGTTAACGCTATAATAGGAATATTGGGTAGCGACTTTTTTAAGAAGCCGAGTTGTTGGTACGACGGACGAAAATCATGGCCCCAAGACGAGATACAATGTGCTTCGTCAATAGCAATACAACTCACATACCGCTCGTTTAAAATATTAGATAAACCCGCAAGACTTTCTGGCGCAACATATAGAAGTTTTAACTCTGCTTTTATAACTTGTTCTAAAATAGCTTGTTGCTCTTCAGACGACTGACTACTATTATAAAAATTGGCATCAATACCGTTGGCTTTTAGTCCATCGACCTGATCTTTCATTAACGCAATAAGGGGAGAAACCACTATTGTTAAGCCTTCAAAAAGCAAAGCAGGCACCTGAAAACACATCGATTTTCCGCCTCCAGTGGGCATAATTACAAGCGCATCGTTTCCTTCAAGCACATATTCTATAATATCTTGCTGTTGGGCACGAAACTGGTCGTATCCAAAATGTTTTTTTAAAGTAGGAAGTAGTAATTTTTTATAATCGGGTAGTGGCATGCTTTTTTTTTCGAATGGCAAAATTAAGGCAAACAACTCATAAAACAGCAAAACAATTTTTAAATTTCTTCCATAAAAATTTGTTTTCATGAATTAAAATCCTTTAAGTTTGTAAGAACAAAAAATAAACTTTAGGAGTAACTACTATGTAGTTTGAGAAATATCCTTTGAACCTGACGCTGTTTATACAGCCGGAGGAAAAAGTTAGCACTTTTCAAATCATTTCACTAGAACCGAGTTCAAATTCGGTTTATCCTTTAAAAGTTTATGGAAATTTATCTAAATCAAGATTATGATATCTATAAACGTAAACAATGTTATACATCAGGTTGCCGAAAATACTTCGCTTGCAACTATCGTTTCTAAACTAAGTCCCATTCAAAATGGTATTGCAGTGGCTGTTAATAATACTGTTGTGCCTTATTTTAATTGGGAAAAAACTACAGTTTTAAACAATGATAATATCCTGATTATTCAAGCTACACAAGGTGGCTAAAACTGTTTCTTTTTTTATATCACAATCTTATTTAACCTAATTAATTCGGTGTATACACAAGTTGTTTGCACTTTAATTTAATGAATAACCATGAAGAAAAAAGACACAGCACCGCAAAATGGTGTGACTAGAAATCCGTTTCCAAATTCAAAGAAAATTTACGTACAAGGCGAATTATTCCCGGAATTACAAGTGGCTATGCGAGAAATAGCATTGAGTGATACCGTAGATTCCTTAACAAAATCCCGAACTCCTAATCAGCCGATTACGGTTTATGATACTTCTGGACCATATACCGATCCTGATAAGGATATTAATGTGCATCAAGGAATTGAGCGCATTCGAGAACCTTGGGTTTTAAAACGTGGAGATGTTGAACAATTAGATGCGTTCTCATCAAAATACTGTAACGAGCGTATGAATAATGCAGAACTCGATCATTTACGATTTGCAGATGTTAAAAAGCCATTTCGAGCTAAAGCAGGCAAAAATGTATCGCAAATGCATTATGCCAGACAAGGGATTATTACGCCAGAAATGGAATATGTAGCCATTCGTGAAAATCAAAAAATAGACGAAGCTATTCGCTTGTCTGAACAACATAAAGGTCAAGATTTCGGAGCGTCAATTCCGCAGAAAATTACAGCCGAATTTGTACGAGAAGAAATTGCTCGTGGACGTGCCGTGTTGCCTTCAAATATTAATCACCCAGAAAGTGAACCGATGATTATTGGTCGTAATTTTCTTGTGAAGATTAACGCAAATATCGGTAACTCGGCTACAACATCTAGTATAGAAGAAGAAGTTGAAAAAGCAGTTTGGGCATGCCGTTGGGGCGCCGATAATATCATGGATTTATCAACTGGAGAAAACATTCATGAAACTCGTGAGTGGATCATTCGTAATTCGCCTGTACCGATCGGAACTGTGCCCATTTATCAAGCTTTAGAAAAAGTAAATGGTAAAGCCGAAGATTTAACTTGGGAGATTTTCCGTGATACTTTAATTGAACAAGCCGAGCAAGGTGTCGATTATTTTACCATTCACGCTGGTGTGCGTTTACGCTATGTGCCAATGACGGCAAAACGTATTACAGGAATTGTTTCTCGTGGTGGATCAATCATGGCAAAATGGTGTTTAGCGCATCATAAAGAAAGTTTTTTATACACACATTTTGAAGAGATTTGCGAGATTATGAAAGCTTACGATGTCGCGTTCTCATTAGGTGACGGATTACGTCCAGGATGTATTGCCGATGCCAATGACGAAGCACAATTTGCAGAGTTAGAAACTTTGGGCGAACTGACTAAAATCGCATGGAAACACGATGTACAAACCTTTATTGAAGGACCGGGACACGTACCAATGCACATGATTAAGGCCAATATGGACAAGCAGTTAGAAGCTTGTGAAGAAGCGCCTTTTTATACTTTAGGTCCGTTAACCACAGATATCGCTCCGGGATACGATCATATTACTT